>DASTGQ010000115.1:0-7218 GCA_035718985.1 Gemmatimonadaceae bacterium | reverse complement strand
CACTACCGGTGTTGCCGATATGCGCACCTTCAAGGTCCTGAAGTCAACTCGCGAGGAATTCGTGGACGCAGTGATGGAAGGGCTGGCCGAAATGCGCTTTACGCCCGCTGAGATCGGTGGCCACAAGGTGAAGCAACTCGTGCAGCAACCGTTCACGTTCGGGATCAGCAAGTCGGACATCGCGGGTCCGATCACGGTCCCGAACCCGACGCGGCCGAGGAACTAGCGGACGCCGGCGGCGTGAGCGGGACGGAACAGTTCAACGCGCTCCGCTCACGCCACCTGATCCACCGCCAGCGGCGTCCTCGGCCGGCTCACCAGATCCGCTGCCCGCTCCAGCGCCTCGTCCAGCGACCCGAACACGTTCTCCGCACCGATCACCTGCAGCAGCCCCGAGTTCGTCAGCGCGATCATCGGCTGCGCGTGCACGTCCGCCAGCACGAGCTTCGTCCGCCCCGTGAGCCGCCCGTGCGCCAGCTCGCGCAGCGCGTGCAGCCCGGTGGAATCGATGGCCGGCACGTGCTGCAGGCGCACCACCAGCACCCGCGGCGATCCCGACACGCGGTTGAGCACTTCCTTGAACCGCTCCGCCGCACCGAAGAAGAACGGGCCGTTGATCTCGTAGAGCGCCACGCCGGCAGGAAGCTTCCGCGCCATCTCCATGGCCTCCGAATCGTTGGCCTCCTCCTCGTCCGCCATCTCCCGCGTCACCATCGTCACGTTGGTGACCTCGGCCATCCGGCGCATGAACAGGAAGGCCGACAGCACCATTCCGACCTCGATCGCCACGGTTAGGTCCACGATCACGGTGAGCAGGAAGGTGGTGAGCAGGATGGCGATGTCGCTCTTCGGTGCGCGGAGCTCGGCACGGAAGGTCCGCCACTCGCTCATGTTGTACGACACCACGACGAGGATGCCGGCGAGCGTCGCCATCGGGATGACCGCGGCCCAGCGGCCGAAGAACACGGTGATGAGCAGCAGGGTGAGCGCGTGGATCATTCCCGCCACCGGCGTGCGCCCGCCGTTCTTGATGTTCGTCGCCGTGCGCGCGATCGCGCCCGTGGCGGGAATGCCGCCGAACAGCGGCGACACGATGTTTGCCACACCCTGCGCCACGAGCTCGGCGTTGGACTTGTGCCGCATTCCCGTCATGCCGTCGGCCACCACTGCCGACAGCAGCGACTCCACCGCGCCGAGCAGCGCGATGGCGATGGCGGGCTGCACGAGCATCGTCATCTGGGTGAAGCTGATGTCCGGCATCACCGGATGCGGCAGCGCGGCGTTGATGGCGCCGAACCGGCTGCCGATCGTCTCCACCGGCAGGTGCAGCAGCAGCGAGGCCGCCGTCGTCGCCAGCAGCGCGACGATGGAGCCCGGGATGCGTCGGCTCACACGCGGCCAGAGCTGGATGATCAGCACGGTCACGAGAGCCAGCCCGATCGCATGCAGATTTGCCGAGCTTGTGTACTTCGCGAACGTGACCCACTTCTCCACGAACGGCGCCGGTACGGCGCCCATGCGAAGGCCGAGCGCGTCCTTCACCTGGCTGGAGAAGATCACGACGGCGATCCCGCTCGTGAAGCCGATCACCACCGGGTGCGGGATGAACTTGATGGCGCCCCCCATCCGCGTGACACCAAGCACGATGAGGATCACGCCGGCCATCAGCGTCGCTACCGTCAGCCCACCGATCCCGTACTGCTGGACGATACCGTAGACGATGACGACGAACGCGCCGGTGGGACCGCCGATCTGCACACGCGAGCCGCCGAGCGCCGAGATGATGAAGCCGGCGACGATGGCCGTGTACAGCCCACGGCCCGGCGGCACTCCGCTGGCGATGGCGAAGGCGATGGCGAGGGGAAGAGCGACGATACCGACGATGACGCCGGCGGAGAGGTCGGCGAGAAACTGCTCGCGCGTATACCCCTTCAACGCCGGTACTATGGCGGGAACGAACACGTGCACCTGCGAAGGGTGAGCGCCGAAGCTACCCCGCGCGACGCGTGACTACCGTCGGGTGTTTCTCTCGTAGACCGTCAGGGAATCTCCCGACAGGCTCACCACTGCCGAATGCCACTGCTCGTACGGCGTGAGGCCGCGGAGGGTGACCGAGGCCCGGTCGAGGAAGGCGTCGAAGCCAGGCGCGTCCTCGTGCAGCTCCATCTGCGTCCCGTCCACGAGCTCGACGAGGAGCGAAAGCGCTTCCGAAGCGGGGAAGGAGTACTGGCGCGCAACGAGGCGCTGCACGTCCATCCACCGCGCCGCGGCGGCACACCGTCCCCCGCGCCAGAGCGCGAAGCCGGCGGCCACTACCACCACTCGCCCGCGATCTTCCACCTGATGCTCCCTCAGCCGCTGGCGAAGCCCGGGCGGACGCGCGTCTGGGACTCCGAGGGATCGATCACCACGGCCGCGATGGCGTCGTACGAGACCACGGCGCGAAAGCGCTCGTGCGGCTCCCCTTCAGTGCCGCCGAACAGCGGGCGATGGTGAGCGAGGTCTCCCTTCACGAGGTAGGCCTCGAGCGTCACGCGGCCGTCGTCGATGTCCACGACGGACCGTACGCGGTAGGAATTACCGCTCAGCAGCACCACTTCGACGACGGGCTTGCCGCCCATGGCCTTCACGTCCTGCGGCAGGGTCTTTCGGAAATAGTCGGCGTCGAACATGCGGCCCGTCGGTTGGTGACGTCGAAAGATACTCCCGATCACGGTCAGCGGCGCCCTGGAGACGGCGTGGCCGCCGGCGCGGATGACGCCGGCAGCGGAGCGGGGATACCCACCGCCTCGAACCCGGGCAGCTTCTTCGTGCGTGCCATCTCGCTCCGCGCCGCCGCGAACCGTTCGGCGCGCGCGATCCAGAGGTGCATCGCCATGTCGTACTTCGCCAGTACGTTCTGCAGCCAGTACGGCCGGTTCTCGCGCAGCCACGCCGCCTGGTACAGCTCGCGCGTCAGTCCGTAGCCGTCACGCAGGTCCTGCATCCGGCCATTCGTGCCGGAGACGTCGCCGAGGTCGCGCGTGCCGTTCTTCAGCGTGGTATCGGCGGCGCGCGCATACGCGGCGCGGATGTCGTCGGCGAACTGGAACTTCATCCCGATGAAGTCCATGCGCCGCGCGCCGAGCTCCAGCGCCGCGAGCGCGTCCTCGTTCACCACGGGGCCCGCGTTGCGGAGCTGTGCCACGTAGACCATGGCCGACTCCGCCGCGATGCGCAGGTCGTGCGCCACCGGGCGAATCTTCTCCGCGGTGATCTGTCCGTCGGCGCTGAACGGGTCCTGCCAGAACAGTGCATCGCTCCCGTTGCCGAGCCCCGCGTTGGCGAGGATCGCGTGCGCCTGCATCATCAGCCGCTCGGCCGAGTTGGCACGGCCCGTGGTGTCACGGTAGAACGCTGGCCCGTACGCGCGCTCGAAGGCGGCGATGTCGCTCTCGCCCGGCTGCCACGATGCCGCCGCGCCGAACAGCACGCCCATCCACGTCTGCTCGAACAGCGTCTCGCCGTCGTCGTCCCACGTGGTGTTGAGCATTCCCGTGGCGCCAAGCCGCTGTCCGTCGCGCACGAAGTTCCGGATGTTGACGAACGCGGTGTTGAAGTTGGGATAGACGCGACTCCAGCTGCTCACGCCCGGCGCCACCCAGGTTTCCAGCCCCGCATTGGTGAACGGCGTGATCTGCCGGTCGTAGCTGGCCGCGGTGCCGTACGACCAGGGCACGGCCACCATCTGCTTCGGGAGCGACTTCACGAGGTCGGGGCTGCGCACGGCGAAGTCGCCCCAGAAGAGATACTTCTTTCCCGGCACCGCGATGGCGTTCACGATGTCGCGCAGGAAGCCGAGGTACACAGGGCCGATTCCTTCCGCCGTCACGCGATCCGCCGTCTGGCCGCGCCCGAGCTCGAACGTCTCGTCGGCGCCGAGGTGGACGTACTTGCTGGGGAAGAGCGTGTCGATCTCGGCGAACCACTGCTTGATGAGCGCCATCGAGCCGGGCTGACCCGGCGCGAGCACGTGTCCGTGGGGCGTCTCGGCGAGCGGCGCGTAGAGCTCGTACTTGAGCGCATGGTGCAGGTGCCCGAACGCCTCCTGCTCCGGGATGACGTCGATATGGTAGCGTTGGGCATAGGCGACGAGCTCCTTCACGTCGTCGCGCGTGATCGCGCCGCCGGGCGGCGCGATGAGCGGATTGGCGCGGTACTCCAGCGTGTGCTCGAAGTACGGCGAATAGGTGTTGAGCTTGTACGCCGCGAAGATGCGGATCTGCTTCTTCATGAAGTCCAGCGTGGGCACCGGCCCTCGCGAGAGGTCGTCGTGCAGACCGCGGTGGCGCATCGCCGGCCAGTCGCGCACGGTGGCCATGCGCAGCACGGCGCCCGGGCCATTTCCCTCGACGAGCTGCTTCACCGTCTGCGCGCCGTAAAAAACGCCCGCCGGTGTCGCACCGATCACGGTGAGCGTCCTTCCCTCGGGAACGAGCACGTAGCCTTCGGCGCTCATGGCCGAGTCGAAGGCCACGCGATGGCGGGCGAGGAGCGCCCGGGCCGCGGACCCTCCGGCCCGGAGAAAGACAATTCGCGCGCTGCCGGCTCCCGTTCGGGTAATGGGGACGCCCGCGTCCTTGAGCGCGTCACGAAGGTCGCGGGCGGCAAACGCGTCCGCACTGTCAGGCGGCAGGACGACCTCGAGACCATGCGCGAGCGTCACGTCACGCTCTGCCGCCGCCTCCCGAGGCTGGGGGACGAGCAGCAGTGGCCGTTGGGCGCCGGCGTGGAAGGCACCGAAGAAGAGCGCGAGGGCGAAGGCAATCCGACGCATGTCAGTCCGTGACGGGGAGGCGGTTGGCGCGTTCTCAGTGGACCGGCGGCGCACGCTGACACAACCGGTGTGCGCCAGCCGATATTACGACAGCGCGGGAATCTACGCGGCGCACGGGCACGTGGAGGGGGAGGAGTAGTCGCATTCTAGCGTTGGCACTGCAGGCCGCGGCACCGGCGATCCGCCAGCTGCACCACATGTCGTTCGTCGAGCGCCTCTGGAAGTACTCGGCGCTCGGCGCGACGAGCATCGTGGGCGAGGAAGCCAATCCCATCCTTGGCGGCATTGCCGTGCGCCATGGCGGGGCGGGGCTCTTCGGCGTGATCGTGGCCGTGATGCTCGGCACGTGGGCCGCGTCGGTGCTGCTCTACTTCATCGGCCGCTGGCGGATCGACTGGGTGCGGCGTCGCTGGCCGGACAAGCGCCGACTGCTCACCGGCGCGCTGGCCATCGTGCGGCGCCATCCCTGGCGCGCCTCGCTCGCCGTGCGCTTCGCCTACGGGCTGCGACTTCCGCTCCCGATCGCCTGCGGCGCGGCGCGACTGCCCTTGTCGCTCTACCTGATCGCCAGCGGCATCAGCTCGCTGCTCTGGGCCATCAGCTTCTCTCTGCTGGGCCTCGCGCTCGGTCGCACCGCACTGCGTGCGCTCATGTTCACCCAGCGGCTCGACGTTCGCCTCGCCCTCGTGGCGGCGGTGCTCGGCATCGTGCTGACCTACCTGGTGCGACGGCGATGGATTGCCGAGCGCACGGCGCGGCTGTTGTCGGGCGAATCCGTCGTCTTCGCCCCCGTGCCCGGGCAGACGGTGGTGAGCGGAGAAGATGTCCTCGCCTCCGCGGAGCATTCATGACGAGCGAACCGGGCAACCGGACGAGTCGCCATCGGTGCCCTGCAGTCGCCGCACACCACGATGCGGACGGCGCGGTCAGTCCAGCGTCATGCCGATGACGAGAAAGGCGAGGAACCCGGCGAAGAACATCGCCGTGCCGAGCGTCGTGTCACGTTCCTCGTGCGCCTCGCGCAGCAGCTCCTCCGTGACGAGGTAGAGGAGCGCCGCGACGCCGAAGGAAAGCACGACCTCCATCGCCCCGCCCGTCAGCCCGCGCAGCACCGTCGCGCCGAGGACGGCGCTCACGAAGACGAGCAGGCCAAGCGCCGACACGATCAGCAGGATGCGCAGCCGCGCGACTCCAGCGCGGGACAGTTCGCCGGCGAGCGCGAGGCCGACGCTGAGCTGCTCCGCCGCCTCGGCGAGCGCGAGCAGGATCCCGATGCGCGCCCCTGCGGCGAACCCGACGCCGAGCAGGAGGCCGTCGAGGATGAAGTCGACGCCAACCGCGACGAACAGGCTCAGGCTCACCGCGACTTCCGGTCGTTGCCGCTCGTCGTCATCACCGCCGCGCAGGCGGTCGAGCAGCTTGTCGACGACGAGCATCGTCCCGATGCCGAGCGCGAACCCGAGCACCACGTCGCGTACCGGCGCCCCGCCAACCCTGGCGCGCTGCTGGATCTCCGGCAGCAGCTCGACCGCGACGACGGAGAACACCACGCCCGCGGCCAGGTGGAGCACGTAGCTCCGGTATCGCGCCAGCGCCGACCAGGTTACGCCGGCCACCGCGCCGATGATGGTGAAGACGACCGGCACGAGCGAGTAGAGCAGCGTGATGCGAAGGAGTGGCGTCATTCAGCCGGAGAGAGCGCATGGCCGTGCGCGGCGGCCTCCCGCAGCAGCTCCCACGCTCGCGCCACGTGCCGGGCTTCGGTCCGGATGTTCCCGATCGCGAGCCTGAGCACGAAGGCTCCGTTCAACCGGGTGTGGGACAGGTAGACCTCGCCGCTCTCGTTCACGCGCTGCAGGATCTCGGCGTTCGCGCGGTCGCGTTCCGGCTCGCTCAGCCCTGACGGCGCGTAGCGGAAGCAGACGAGCGAGAAAGGCACCGGCGCGCTGAGCTCCCACTCGGCATCGCTCGCCACCCAGTGCCCGAACGTCCGCGCCAGCTCGCAGTGCCGCTCGATGCGCGCCGCCAGCCCCTCGGCGCCGAAGGCGCGAATCACCATCCACAGCTTGAGCGCGCGGAACCGGCGGCCGAGCTGCACACCGTAGTCCATCAGGTTCACCACGTCGTCCTGCTCACGCGTGACGAGATACTCCGGCACGAGCGAGAAGGCGCGTTTCAGGACGTCGGGCCGCCTTGTGTAGAACGCCGAGCAGTCGATGGGCGTGAAGAGCCACTTGTGCGGGTTCACCACGAGCGAGTCGGCGCGCTCGATGCCGCGCAGCACGTGCCGGTATTCCGGCGACACCGCCGCCACGCCGCCGTACGACGCATCCACGTGCAGCCACATCTCCTCGATCCCGCAGATCCCGGCGATGTCCGGCACCGGGTCGATGCTCGTCGTG
>DASTGQ010000114.1:0-3799 GCA_035718985.1 Gemmatimonadaceae bacterium | reverse complement strand
GAGCGCGCGCTCGTCCGCGTGGAACGCCGCCTCGTAGCCGGCGGCGATCTCCATCGGCGTCTTCCCTTCGGCGAGCGCCGCCGCGATCACCTTGTCCTCGCCGCGGTCGACGGCGTCCTGCCGCATGTGACCCACATCGGTGATGTTCTTCACGTGCGTGACGTGAAGTCCCTCGAGCTCGAAGACGCGGCGCAGCCAGTCGGCGAGCAGATAGGACCGGAGGTTACCCAGGTGCACCGGTCGATACACGGTGGGGCCGCACGTGTACATGCGCACCGTGCGGCCGTCCGCGGGCGCGAACGGCTCGACGTGGCGCGTGAGGGTGTTGTAGAGTCGGAAGTCGGACATGGAGCGGGCGCGGGCTTCGGGCGCACGCGAGTGCGCGCCCAGGACGAAAGCTAGTGCGAAGAGCGATCGACGAGGATCAGGCGACAGTCAGGACGCCGGCGCGGTCGAGCTCCTCCTTGATGCGCCGGCGCAGCTCGCGACCCACGTCGTCGCGACGGTACGGGTCCACGCGCGCCACGGTGCGGAGCGTGACGGCAGCGCCCGAAAGCTTCTCGATGCCCGTGACGCGCGGCGGATCGAGCAGCGCATCGGTCCACGCTTTGTCGTCCGCCAGGCTGCTGGCGGCCCGGCGCAGCGCTTCGGCGGCGCGATCGCTGTCTCGCCACGCGACGTCCACGTCCTGGAACACGCGTCCCCAGGACCGCGTGAGGTTGACGACCTGGTTGATCTGGCCGTTCGGGATCATGTGGAGCGCACCGGTGCCGTCGCGCACGTAGACGAGGCGCAGCGAGATGTTCTCCACCGTGCCTTCCGCGGTCCCGATGCGTACGATGTCGCCGAGCGCGAACTGGTGCTCGAGCTGGAGGAAGAACCCCGTGACGTAGTCGCGCACGAGGCTCTGCGAGCCGAACGACACCGCGAGGCCGACGACACCGGCGCTGGCGAGCAGCGGCGAGATGTTGAAGTCCAGCTGGTTGAGCACCATGAGCACGGCCACGACCGTGAGCACGGCCCGTCCGACGTTGCGCACCAGCTTGGCCGCCGTGCGTGCGCGCTGCTCGCGCACGGTGCTCATGCTGGACGTCTCGTCTCTGCCCCAGTGCTCGATCCGGCGCGAGACGAACCGGATGAAGAGCCAGGCGGCGAAGATCGAGATCACGACGCCGCCCAGATCGAATCCCTTGTCGAGGGCGTAGTCCACGCCGTTGGCCCGCCACTCCGCGAGCGTGTGCGGGCGGGCCACTTCGGCCGGTCGAGGAATCCTCACCTGAGTCAGAACGGACTGTGACATCGCCGGCAAGCTAGGCGACTGCGGGATCACCGGTCAACGGAGCGCGCGCTCGGCCACACGTCGCACGTGTGCGAGCGAGACGTCGTGCAGGCGGCCATCTCGGAGGACGAGCACGCGGTCGATCGAGCCAGGGAGCTGCGTTGCGTCGCGCGCCAGGTGGAGGCTGGCGGCCGTCGGGAGGTGAGAATGTGGGGAGGCCGGGAGGTGCGCGCCGGATGGCACACCGGCGAGACTGGCCGCCGGAGACCCCGACATCCCCACGTCCGTACGCTGTGGCATTCCGACCGTATGGACGTCGACGACATCCACGGCCTCGCTGATCTCGATTCTCCCGAAGTCCGGCCGCCGGAGGCCGAGGATGCACGCGGCGAGCGTGGACTTGCCGGCGCCGGCACTACCCACGATGGCGACTCGCTCGCCCTGCTCGACGTGAAGCGAGAGCCCGCGCAGCACCCAGGTACGCGCCGAGCATCCGCGCACGCCGGCAACGTAGCACTTCCACAGCGACTCGATGCGAAGCGCGGGGGGCATGCGACACGGTATCGCCGCCTCCCCGCGCGCGCGTCATCGTCCGCGCGCAGCCGTGATGGAACGGCTGCGTCAGCGAGGACGCGTCTGGTGGAACTTCGCGATCGCGTCCGCGACCGGAGCGGGATCGTAGCGCACGACGTCGGTGGTGGGGAGCCCCGTCTCGCGCTGCACTGTCTCGATGGCGCGGCGCGCGGTGTCCTCGTCGAGGTCGTACGTGTTGAGCGCCACGGCGATCACCGGGGCCGGACGCAGTGGCGCCGCGGCCGCCTCGCTCAGCCCGATGAAATCCACGAGCGGCGGGATCTTCACCCACTCGCAGCGATTGATGGCCGTTCGCGACGGCTGCGCGCACATCACCTGCGCATGCGGCAGGGAGCCGTGCAGCAGGCCATACGTGACGCCGGAATAGCTGGGATGGATGATGGATCCCTGCCCTTCCACGAGCACGAGATCGGAATCGGCGGCGCAGTCGAGCACGAGCTTCTCCGCGGCGCCGGAAATGAAGTCGGCGACCACCGCGTCCACGCTGATGCCGCGCCCCTCAATGAGGATGCCCGTCTGCCCGGTGGCAGCGAAGCTGGTGCGGATGCCCTTGTTGCGCAGCGACCCGAGGAGCTGGAGCTGCGTCGTCATCTTGCCGATGTTGCAGTCGGTCCCGACGGTGAGCACCACCGTCGCATCCACGCTGCGCACGCGACCGTTGGCGACGGTGATCTTCGCCGGTGGCCGCCGCAGGTCGTGGATGGTGACGCCGTGCCTGCGTGCCGCCTCGACGAGCTCGGGGATCTCGCCGAGGAAGCTGTGGAGGCCGCTCCAGATCTCCAGGTCGTGCTCGATGGCGCGTCGCACGAGCTGCACCCATTCAGGGGGGATCTGGCCGCCCGCCGGAGCAATGCCGATCAGCAGTGCGTTTGGCCCGAGCGCGAGTCCTTCATCCAGCGTGGCGACGACGGGAATGTCGCCGCCGAATCCGAGGACCTGCTGCGAGGTACGACCGGCCTGGCCGGCGTCGATGACGCCGACGACGTGGTCAGGCGTATAGCGGATGCACGCGTTGGCGGTCTTCGAGGTCTCGGGGCCGAAGAGGCCGTCGGCCAGGATGAGATAGCGCGGCGAGCGCGACATGCGATTGTCGTGGAAGCGGTCGGGAGGGACTCAGTGCGGACGCGCGAAATCTAAACGGGAGCGGCAATCGTGCGACGCTCCAGCGCCGAGACGATGTCCACGTAGCTCCGCGGCACGATCACGCCACCTTCGGTGGCCGGCAGGCGCAGGCGCAGCGGCCGCTCGCGTGCCGTGCGCCGGAAGCCGTGCCCCTCGTAGATCCGCGACAGCAGGATGCGCCGCACGATCACCATGATCACGGCCAGCGCCGGCACGGCGACGAGCAGGCCGAGGGGGCCGAGCAGCGTGCCGACGATGAGGACAAACACGATCGTCAGCACCGGAGGCAGGTCCACCTGCCTCGACATGATGTAGGGGGAGACGAAGTTCCCCTCCACGAGGTGGACGAAGACGCCGAGCGCGATGACCCAGAGCGCGCGCGTGCCGCCGTGCGGACCGGTGAGCGCGAACAACGCCGGGAGCGTGGTGGCCAGCAGGGTGCCGAAGAAGGGCACGATGGTGGCCAGGCCGGTGAAGACGCCGAACGTCACGTAGTAAGGCACGCCGAGCACATACAGGCCGACGGCGGTGAGCGTGCCGAGGAAGGTCATCGTGAGCATCAGCCCGACGATGTAGGCGCGGAGCGAATCGGCACAGTCGCCCAGCACGTCGCGCACGAGGTCGCGATGGATGGGCGGAAAGAGCGCGATGAGCCACTCGCGATAGAGCGCGGGATGGAGCGCGAGGTACACGCCCATCACGATGACGGAGAAGATGCTGACGAGCACCTCGACGATGCCCAGCACCTTGGGCACGACGTTGCCGAACTGGCCGGCGACCTGGTTGTAGACGGCGAAGAGGAGC
>DASTGQ010000113.1:0-3427 GCA_035718985.1 Gemmatimonadaceae bacterium | reverse complement strand
GCCGCTCGACGGCGGAATGCCCGTACGCCACCCGCTCCGGGCAGCGCCACCACCCGGGAGACTCGAGCACGGGGTGTGACCGGGGTGCGCCCTGCGCGAGCGCGCGTGTCATCGCGGCCAGCGCCGTCGGTCGTGGCGCCGGGGCGCGCAGGTCGAACAGCCCTGGCTCGTAGTGGCCGTCGAGCCGCGTGACGAGGGAGTTCCAGTCGCGTGTCCCGAGCACGGCCCACGCGGTCACCGCGCGCACGTCGGCGCCGAGCCCGCGAGCATCCTCGGCGGCGCGCCACACCTCGTCCAGCCACCGGAGCTGCTGCTCGCGCGTGCAGCCCAGGTGCGCCTCGGTCACGGCGATCGGGAGCGCGTACCGGCGCCAGGTGTCGAGCAGCAGCTCGCGCACGCCGGTGAGTCGTGCCTCGCCGACCCGCACGGCCTCGACATCCGCGTACCGGTGGCGCCCATTGCCGCCGTGCGTGTGCGACGGATAGCGATCGAGGCGCTCGTCGAGCCAGCGCTCGCTCGTCAGGTAGTGGTTGATCCCGATCAGGTCCGGGGCGCAGCCGTCACCCACGGCACGCCGGATCTCGTCCGGCTCGATGCCGGCGAAGCGGGCGTAGTCGTGCATCGGGTGACCCGGCCGCACGCGACCGCTGAGCAGGTCGAACGTGAGCCAGCGGCGCTCGTTCTCGAAGTCGGCCTGGTAGCGAAGCGCCGGCGTGGCGTGGATGCAGCCGAGATCCTCCGTCTGCACGAGGAGCGCATCCGGCGTGACCTCGCGAATCGCCGCCATGGCGAGGCGCGTCGCGCGCACCTGGTTGAGTGTGGCGCGCCAGAAGCTGCCGTCATTTCGCTCGTGCGGGTACCACACGCCGTACAGTGCGCTGAAGCGCGCCGTGGTGAGCGGCTCGTTCACCGGCGTGAATCGCCGCACCCACGGATAGCGCGCCGCCACCGCGCGCGCGAAGTCGGCCAGCTCCGTCGCGAACGCGTCGTCGAGGAGACTGGTGTGCAGCGGGCCGCTGCCGTGGTGCACGAGGCCGACGATCGGCTCGATGTGCAGCTCGCGCAGGCGGCGCATGGCCGCATCCGCGTGTGCCCACCGCAGCGCCGGCGCCGGCGCACCGGCCACCTGCTCCCACAGGACGGGATAGCGCACGGTGCGCACGCCGAGCTCGGCCAGGCGATCGAGGTCCTCGAGGCGATCGTAGTGCCCCGTGAGCGCCAGCTGGTCGTGCTGGCGCTCACCGACGCGATTCAGCGTGCATTCGAAGCCGGCCCAGATCTCGAGTGGCGGACGAGCGGACTCACGCATCATCTCCACGTCACCTCGGACAACAGCTAGTTCTCCGGCGCTTCGACCGTCAGGCTGAGCGCCGGCGCACGGGTGCGCGCGCGCTGGGTGACGACCGGCGCAGCAGACGAGCGATCCACCGGACGGAGCGAACGCCCCGCGGCGGGAACATGACTGACCTGGGTGGCCTGGTGGATGATGCGCTCCATCTGGGCCACGATGCTCGACCAGGAGCTGTGCGCCGCCAGCTCCAGCCCGCGCTCGATCATCACGTCATCGGGCGCATGGGCGGCGCGCCGCACGGCCGCGACGAATGCCTCGGGCGAATGCGCGACCGCAACGACCGGCGTGAAGTGATGCACGACGTCGGCGACCGGGGTGGACACGATCGGCTTGGCCCCCGCCATGTACTCCAGCGTCTTGGTGGGGTTGATGTACTCGGTTGCCTCGTTGAGCGCGAACGGCATGAGGCAGACGTCGAACCGCTTCAGGTACGCCGGCAGCTGCGCGTAGTCGCGCTGCCCGAGCCAGTGGAGGTTGGGCGCCTGCGGCAGCTCGCGCGGATCCACCTTCACCACCGGCCCCACCATCACGACCTGCATGCCGGGCAGCTCGGCGGCGAGCGTGCGAATGAGGTCGTAGTCGAGCCGCTCGTCGATCACGCCGTAGTAGCCGACCACTGGCCCCGTGATCGACGCCATGTCGGCGGGCAGCTCCAGCTCGTCGGAGTGGGCGCGGCCGAAGTGCGCGACGTCCACGCCGCAGCCGAAGAAGTGCACGTTCTCGTGGTAGCGCGACTTGCTCTGCATCAGGCGATGGCCGCCCGTGAACACCACGTCGGCCTCGGCGAGCAGGTAGCGCTCGCGATCGATCAGCTCCGTCGGCGCGAACCGGAACTTGGATAGCTCGTCCATGCAATCGTACACGACCGCGCGCTCGTCGAAGGCGCCGATCATCGCCGGCGCCGGCATCGGCGTGTAGAACCAGTGGACCGGCTTGTGGAAGAGCCCTCCGAGCGCCCCGTCGTCGGCGAGCTGCCGGATCAGCAGGTCGCGCACGACGGCGATGGATTCGTCGTAGTGGTCGCGCAGCGCCGCGGGGAGCCGCGGGACGGCGCGGTACACGCCCTCGTGCGGGCGCGAGAGCTCGAGCCGCGGGGTCGTCAGCTGGTCGTCGTGGATCGGCTCCTCGACGAAGAGCACGGGCCCGTGCTTCGCGAGCCGCGAGAGCAGCTGCTGCGGGCGCTGCCAGACGAAGTCCCAGCGAAGGTGGCTATGTACGATATAGGACGTAGTAATCTGTCCCGCCAGCGGCGTGGCGAGCGGTCTCGTGATGTCCATGCGTAGTAGGGCTGAATGAGGCCGGGCGCATCCGCCAGCGGCTACTTCAGGAGGGCAAACCTCATGCCCTCGGACGTGACCTGAAGCACGAAGCGGACGAGCACCGAATGCCCGTCCGCTTCGCTGCACTTCATCGCTCCTCGAGCGCTGGGCTACGCGCTCGCGGCCGCGGCCACCGACTCGTTGTCGAGGCGGGCCCGCCATTGGCGCACGAGCTCCTGGTAGCGCCGGCCCACCGGCCGGATCCGTCGCTTCAGGTCGTACAGCCCCACGGGGTGCAGGTCGTTCCGCTCGACACGCAGCGCGTGCTGCCAGTCGATCTGGTCGGTGAGCGAATACCAGGTGAACCCCTTCACCGGCACGCCCGACGCGCGCAGCGTCATCAGCTCGCTCCACTGGTGATCGAGCCAGTCCACCGCGCGGTCGGTTGCGCAGTTGGTCTCGCAGTGGAAGATCGGCAGGCCGTACCGATGATGGTACGCCGCCGCCAGCCGACCGAACCCCATCGGCTTGCGATGCGTCGTCGCGCGCCCGGTCGAGGCGATGCGGTGCTCGCAGGTGGCGTAGTAGTCCACGCCGAGCCAGCGCTGCCCGACGGCACGCCGCTCCCGGAAGAAGCTGAGGTCATTGGACGTGACGCCATGTTCGTTGAGCAACCGCGCCATGCCCGGCGCGAGCTCGTGGCCGGTGGTGAGGTCCACCGACAGGAACTTGAACGCGTTCCATCGGTCCGCCTCCACCTGCGCGGCACGACCCGCGGCGTGGAAGTGCTCGATGGACTCGCCCTGCACGATGATGG
>DASTGQ010000112.1:0-8713 GCA_035718985.1 Gemmatimonadaceae bacterium | reverse complement strand
AATGCGGCCGTAGGACATGTCCGTGATGTGGAGCAGTCCGTCGACACCGCCGAGGTCGATGAAGGCACCGAAGTCGGTGATGTTCTTGACCGTTCCCTTGCGGACCTGGTCCTTCTGCAGCTCCTTCATCAGGCGCTCGCGCTTGCCCGCGCGCTCGACCTCGAGGATCACGCGGCGCGAGACGACGATGTTGCGGCGGCGCTTGTTGAGCTTGATGATCTTGAACTCGTACTTCTGCCCGAGCAGCTCGTCGATGTTGGGCACGCGACGGAGCGCGATCTGCGAGCCGGGGAGGAACGCGTCGACGCCCATGAGGTCGACGACCACGCCGCCCTTGATCTTCTTGACGAGCGTGCCTTCGACGGGCTGCTCGTTCTCGTAGGCGAGACGGATGCGCTCCCACACGCGCATGAAGTCCGCCTTCTTCTTCGAGAGGACGACCGAGCCTTCCTGGTCCTCGAGGTGCTCGAGCAGCACCTCGACCTCGTCGCCGATCTTGAGATCGGGGAAGTCCTTGAACTCTTCGAGCGGAACGCTGCCTTCCGACTTGAAGCCGATGTCGAGCACGACGAGGTTGTCGCGAATCTCCAGCACGTGCGCCTTGACGATTTCTCCCTCGTCGATGGACGCCATCGTGCCGTTGTACATCTCCATCATCGCTTCGAGCTCGTCGGACGAATAGCCTTCGTCGTCAACGAGTTCGGGACGCAGGTTGGCAAGCGGGCGAAGGACTGCGCGCTGCGCATCGCGCTTCTCGCGCGCGGTCAATGCCGTGCCGGTCGGGGTCTCAAGCTCTGTCATACGTGAAGAAATGTCTCCCGGATCGCGGATATTTTCGCTCGCCGCGTCGAGTCATGGGTGGTGATGCAATTCAGGCGAACCTGAAAATATACGGAGCCGAGTGCCGAGCGTCAACCTTAACTGTCGCTCGGACGCTGACTTACGGCGCGTGCCAGGGCGACGATGCGCTCCACCTGCTCCGCCTGAGTCAGGTAGGTGGTGTCGAGCAGCACCGCGTCCTTCGCCTGGACGGTCTGCGTCGCGTCCCTCGAGTCGCGCTGCACGAGCAGATCCGTCTCCGCGGCGATCTCGACATCAGTGGGGCGGCGCGAGAGCCGCTGGGTGAGGCGCCGGCGGGCCCGCTCCCACGGATCCGCGACGAGGAAGATCTTCAAGGGCGCGTCCGGAAATACCGTCGTCCCGATGTCGCGGCCGTCCACCACGAGGTCGTGTGACTGGGCAGCCTCACGCACCCTCTCATTGACCCACCGCCGCGCCTCCGGCACACGCGCCACCACTGATACATGCGACGTGACGAGCCCGCCACGGATCTCCTCCTCGGCGGGCAGGCCGTCGATCAGCGTGCAGAAGGCCGTGCGCTCGGCGCGCAACGACACACGGTCACCCTGGGCGAGAATCAGCGCGGGTGTCCACCGCTCGGGCGGTGCCCCCTGCCGAAGGAGGGCGGCGGTAAGTCCTCGATACAGCGAGCCGGAGTCCACATGGCGGTAGCCAAGCTCCTCGGCCACCCACTGGGCCGTCGAGGACTTCCCGGACGCCGCCGGCCCGTCGATGGCGATCACCGTGTGCCGGCCTGTCACGACGCGATGCGCTCCAGGTCCGACCAGAAGTCGGGATATGACACGGCCACGCACTCCGGATCGTCCACCGCGATGTCGTTCCCCGGAAGCGCACCCAGCACGCCGAACGCCATGGCGAGCCGGTGATCGCCATGGGTCGTCACCCGGCCGCGCAATGACGGGCGCGTCCCGCGCACGACGAAGCCGTCGGGCAGCTCTTCCGCATCCGCGCCAAGCCCTCGCAGATTGCCCACCACCGCCGCGATCCGATCGCTCTCCTTGACTCTCAGCTCCGCGGCCCCGGTGACGCGCGTCTCACCATCGGCGTACGTTGCGATCGCGGCGAGCAACGGGAGCTCGTCGATGAGCGTGGGAATCGCCTCCTCACCGATTTCGATTCCGTGAAGCGCTGCGCCACCGCGCACGCGCACATCGGCAACCCACTCGCCGCTCTCGCGCGTGGACCCTTCGAGCTCAACGCTTGCTCCCATCTCGCGGAGCGCAGCGAAGAATCCGGTACGCGTCTCGTTCACCCCCACATGCCGGAGCAGCAGCTCGCCTGACGAGGCCAGCACGGCAAGGCCAGCGAAGAACGCTGCCGAGGATGGATCGCCCGGGACCACCAGGTCCAGCGGCTGGAGGCGACTCGTGGGAAAGAGCAGCACCGCGTCTTCATTCGTCCACACCTCCGCGCCCATCGCGGCGAGCATGCGCTCCGTATGATCGCGGGAGCGTGACGGCTCGCGGACCGTGGCTTCCACGCCGGCCGTGAGCGCCGCGAGCAGGATACAGCTCTTGACCTGAGCGCTCGCGACCTCGCTCTGCCAGTCGATGTCATGCAGCTTCCCGCCGTGCACCGTCATCGGGAGTCCCCCGTGCGGCGGGAGCTCGATCGCCGCGCCCATCCGCTCGAGCGGCGTCTTCACCCGCCGCATCGGGCGTCGGCTGAGGCTCGCGTCCCCGACGAAGCGCGCGGTGAGGCCGGCCCCGGCAACCACGCCCGAGAGCAGCCGCGCCGACGTCCCGCTGTTGCCGCAATCCAGATCCACCGTTGGGGCGCGGAGCCCGCGCAGCCCGACTCCGTGAATCTCCAACGTGGGTGCGAGTGGGGGTATGTCGGCCCCGAGCGCGCGGAGCACGCCCGCTGTGGAGTGGACGTCCGCCGACGGCAGGATGTCGCGCACGCGCGACACGCCATCCGCGAGCACGGCAGCGATGAGCGCGCGATGCGAGATCGACTTGTCGCCAGGTATCCGCAGCTCGCCGGCGACATGGAGCCCGGGCGGCGTCACCGCAGCCATGCCTCGAGCGCCGTTGCCACGTCGGTACGCTCATCGCGGTACTTGACGATGATGGGCGTCTGGAGGGAGACACCCTGCTCCTCGCCCCAGCCCCGGCGTACCTGTCTTGCACCTGGCACTACCACCGCGCCCGGCGGAATCTCCAGCGGAGCGGTCGGACTTCCGCGATAGACGCGTTCGTGCACCAGGTCGTAGACGGGCGTGCCTCGCGTCAGGACCACCCCGGCGGCGAGCACGGCACCACTCCGCACCACCGTCCCCTCATAGACGCCGCAGTTCCCGCCCACGAGCACGTCATTCTCGATCACGACGGGTGAGGCGTTGACCGGCTCGAGCACGCCCCCGATCTGTGCAGCGGCGCTCAGGTGCACGCGCTCCCCGATCTGCGCGCACGAGCCCACGAGTGCATGCGAGTCCACCATCGTCCCGTTCCCCACCCAGGCGCCCACGTTCACGTAGCTGGGCGGCATGCAGACCACGCCCGGAGCCAGGTACGCCCCTCGCCGGATGGCGGTGCCCCCGGGAACCACTCGAACCCCACTCGCCAGCTGGAGCGGTTGCGGCGGAAATGTGTGCTTGTCGAAGAACGCGAAACGCGGCTCGCCGTGATGGCCGCCGATGGACATCTCGACGATGCGGCCGACGCGAAAGCCAAGCAGGATGCCGCGCTTCACCCATGCGACCGCGCGCCAGACGCCCGCCTCGTCGCGCTCCGCAGCCCGCACCGCGCCGCGCTCCAGCGCAGCGAGCAGCTCCTCCACCGTGTGTTCCGCTTGGGGAGGAAGCGCCGACTCCGCCGGCACATCGGCGTAGCGGACGACGCGATCCGCCAGGTCCGACGCCCCCGACGTTGCAGGGACCGTCAAAGGACACCCGCCTTCCTCAACGCATCCCGGACGGCGGCCGACTTGGAATCCGCCAGGGGCACGAGGGGCAGCCGCAGGACGTTGTCCATCCGCCCGAGCATGTTCAGCGCCGCCTTGACCGGCATCGGGTTGGATTCGATGAAGGCAGCCCGCATCCACGGCAGCAGCCGCATGTGGATGTCGCGTGCCTTCTCGAAGCGACCGGCTCGTGCGAGACGCACGAGCTCCGAGGTGAGCCGCGGCGCCACGTTGGAGATCACCGAGATCAGCCCGTCGCCGCCGAGCGCCAGGATGGGCAGCGTGAGCTCGTCGTCACCCGAGAGGACGGCGAAACCGTCCGGTCGCGCAACCAGGATGTCGGTGACCTGCGGGAGGAGGCCGGACGCCTCCTTGACGGCGACAATCCGGGGATGCTTCGCGAGCTCGAGCGTCGTTGACGCCTCGATGTTGCTCGCCGTACGGCCGGGCACGTTGTACACCACGAGCGGGATGCTGACCGCCTCGGCGATGGCCAGGAAATGCGCCACGATTCCGCGTTGCGGCGGCTTGTTGTACATCGGCGAGGCGTGAAGCAGGTGCGTGGCGCCAGCCGATTCCATCTCCCGCGACAGCGTGATGGCCCTGGCCGTGTCGTTGGAGCCGGCGCCGGCAACCACGGGCACGCGTCCGCGCGCCTGCTTCACGGTGATCTCCACGACGCGCCGCTGCTCGGCGAGGGACATTGTCGCGGCTTCACCGGTGGATCCGCACGGAACCAGGAAATCGATCCCTTCGTCGATCTGCCAGTCCACGAGCGCACGAAGCGCGTTTTCGTCGACGGCCCCGCCGGCGGTGAAGGGCGTCGCGAGCGCCGTGCCGCAACCGCTGAGACTGAGTTCGCTCATGACCTGCCCGATGCGGAAGAAGAGGAGGCGATTACGTCCTGCATGGTAAATATGCCCTGTCGTCCGACGAGCCATCTCGCCGCGGCCAACGCGCCCTCGGCAAAGACGCGTCGATCCCGGGCCTCGTGCACCAGTCGCACCTGCTCGAAGGGTGCGTCGAAGATCAGCTCGTGCGTGCCAGGCACAGAGCCGGTGCGCACGCTCGTGACGGGCACGGGAGCCCTTCGCGCCTCCGAGGCGGCCTCCGCCAGCAGGACTGCCGTACCCGATGGAGCATCCTTCTTGGCCGCGTGATGGATCTCCAGCAGGTGCGCATCGAAGCCGGGGAGTCCCTTGAAACGGCGCGCGGCCTCGGTGACCAGCTCCCGGAACACCGCGACGCCAAGGGAGAAGTTCGGGGCGACCAACAGGGATCCGCCGCTCGCGCGCACCTCCGCCTCGAGGGCAGGCAGCTCCGCGTACCAGCCCGTGGTGCCGACGACGACAGGCACGGCAGCCTGCAGGCACGCACGGACATTCCGGGCCGCCGCAGACGGCTCGGTGAACTCGATCGCGGCGTCGGCTCCGCCGAGCGACTCGCGCGTGACGGCCTCGCCCCGGGAAATGCGCGCGACGACCTCGACGTCGCGCTCGACGGCGAGCTGCTCCACGGTGCGGCCCATCTTGCCGAGGCCGATGAGCGCCAACCGCATCCGGCTCACTTCACGCCACCAAAGAAGGCGGCGTGCAGGCGCTGCATCACCGGTGCAACCTGGTCGCCGTCGAGCACGACGGTGAGGTTGATTCCGCTCGCGCTCAGGGAGAGCATGTGCACGTGCAGGTCTCCGATGGCCCCGAGCGCCGTCGACATCGCCGCACCGCCATCACTGAGCCCGCTCCCGACGATGGAGACGATGCCGCGATTGCGCTCGATCGATACGTCACCCAGCCCCCGCAGGTCCACGACGAGGGCCTCCAGGCGCGACGCGTCGTCGATGGTGACCGAGACGCTCACCTCGGACGTCGAGACGACGTCCACGGAGGTGTGGTGCCGCGCGAACACGTCGAACAGCTCGCGCATGAACCCCTCGGCGAGCAGCATGCGAGGGCTGCGCACCTTCACCACCGTCACGCCGCTCTTCCCGGCAATCGCCGTGACGCTGCGACGCGGCGCATCGAACGTGATGAGCGTTCCTCGTCCCTCCGGGCGCCGGGAGTTCAACACCCACACCGGGATGCCGCGCATGACCGCCGGTGCGATCGTGTTCGGATGCAGCACCTTCGCGCCGAAGGATGCCAGCTCGGATGCCTCCTCGAAGCCGATCCGCTCGATGAGTCGAGCATCGGCGACAACGCGCGGATCGGCCGTGAGCATGCCGTCCACGTCGGTCCAGATCTCGATCGCCTCCGCCTGCAGCGCCGCGCCGACGAGCGAGGCGCTGTAGTCGGAGCCTCCGCGGCCCAGAGTGGTGGTGATGCCGGTCGCCTGCGCAGAGCCGATGAAGCCGCCCATCACGGGAATGCGCCCGGCACGTACGACGGGCATCACGAGCCGCTGCGCCGCTTCCGAGATGGCATCCGGCTGCGGCTCCGCACGAGTGAATGTGGCATCCGTGATCATGACGCGTCGCGCATCCAGATGCTCGGCCGGCAGGCCCAGGCGACGGAATGCCGCCACGACGAGCACCGAGGAGAGCTGTTCACCGAGCGACGCGATGGCATCGAGTGAACGGGGCGTGAGATCACCCAGGGTGTTCAGCGCCTCGGCCAGTGCCGCCAGCTCGTCGAACATCGCGGAGAGCTCGGTCGCCACTTCGAGTGCGTCGGCGCCCGCGAGGAGCAGGTCCGTTTGCGTGAGATGGCGCTCGCGTAGACTCTCGACGCCGCGAAGCGCGCCGATCAGCTGTCCTCGAGCGGCCTGCTCGGCCACCCGCAGGAGCTCGTTGGTCGCGCCGCCGAGCGCACTCACCACCACGACGGGCTGGCGATCACGTCGACCGGCAATGATGGACGCGGCACGAGTGATGGCGTCGGCATCGCCGACGGACGTTCCTCCGAACTTGCAGACGATCACGCCACGCCTGCCTGCCCCCTGGCGACCAGCAGCTCGGCGTTGAGCACCGACGCGCCAGCGGCGCCGAGGATGATGTTGTGTCCCAGAACGACGAGCTTGATGGAGAAGAGCGGATCGGTGCGCACGCGACCCACCGTGACAGTCATCCCGTTCCCGCGATCGACGTCGCGGCGCGGCTGCGGCCGATCCGGTTCGTCGGTGACCACGATGGATCGGTCTGGCGCCGTGGGCAGACCGCGGCAGGCGGGTTCACCCGTCCAATCGCGCAGCGTACTCACCACGTCGTCGGGCGTGACGGACCGGGCAAAATCAACCGACATGCAGATCGTATGGCCGTTGAGCACCGGCACCCGGTTGGCGTGCGCGCTGATGCGTAGCTCGGCGGGAGCGATGCGTCCGTCGTGCAACCGCCCCAGCATCTTCAGGAGCTCGGTCTCGATCTTCTCTTCCTCATTCCTGATGAACGGGATCACGTTGCCGAGGATGTCGAGCGAGGCAACGCCAGGATACCCCGCCCCGGACACTGCCTGCATCGTGCTCACGAACAGCCGGGTAATGCCGAACGCGCGGTGGAGGGGCGCCAGCGCCGACACGGCCACGATGGACGAGCAGTTCGCATTCGTCACGATGCCACCACTCCATCCACGACTCGTGCGCTGGTCGTCGAGCATGCGCAGGTGGTCGGCATTGACGTCCGGCGTGACCAGCGGGACATCGTCCGCCATCCGGTAACTGCTGGCATTGCTCAGTACGAGCCGGCCCGCGCGCGCGAACGCGACCTCCACATCGCGCGCCACGGCAGCGTCGAGCGCCGAGAACACGATCGGGGCCGAGACTGCGGCAGGATCGCACGGGACCACGCGAAGGTCGCGCACGCGCTCGGGGACATCCTCCGTGCCGATCCAGTGCACTGCTTCTCCATACGATCGCCCCGCGGAGCGCTCCGATGCCGCTACTTCAACGAGCTCGAACCAGGGATGCGCCACCAGCAGGCGAATGAACGCCTGTCCGACAGCACCCGTGGCGCCCAGCACGGCAACGGGAATGCGCTGGCGAGGTGTAACAGCGCTCATGAATGCAGGACGCTTCGCGCGATGCGCTCGTAGGCATCCACCGCTGCCCGCAGCTCATCCACGTCGATGTACTCCTCGAGCGTGTGCGCGACATGGATGGAGCCCGGGCCGAAGAGCAGTGGCGTACCCCAGCGGCTCAGCAGCGGGATGTCGCTCGTGTACGCCACGGGGGCGGTGTCGAATCCACCTATGACGTGAAAGTGCTGCGCCGGGATATGGGAGCCCCACTCCAGCTCCGCCTTGCCCTCGGCCCAGCGGGTGATCGCCTGACGCAGCGGAGTGACGTCGCCGACGAGACGGAACATCAGCTCCGACTCGCACAGCTCGGGGATGATGTTCGCTTCCGTGCCACCGCGAATAGTGCCGATGTTCACCGTGGTGCGTCCAAGCACCGGATCCTCCGGCAGCGGCAAGGCATGGATGGTCGGGAGCAGCGCGAGCATCGGCTCGATGGCGGAGACGCCGAGCTCGGGGTATGCCGAGTGAGCCGCACGACCTCGCGTGCGTACGGTCACACGTTGCGAGCCCTTGGCACCGGACGCGAGTCGGCTTTCCGTCGGCTCGCCATTGACGAGGAATCGACTCGTGGCGGGCAGGTGGTTGGCCGCCCGCGCGCCGTCGGAGCCCTTCTCCTCGCCCACGACGAACAGGAGGTCGATGCGTTGCTCCCCCGCCAGCGCCAGGCGTTCGGCGGCGCAGAGCATCGCTGCGGCAATCCCCTTCGCATCCGCGGAGCCACGACCGTACAGTCACTTTCCTTCGAGGCGCGGCGGGATGTACGGCGGCACCGTGTCGAGGTGCGTGGAGAACGTCACGCCACCACCGACGTGCGATGCCCATACGTTCGCGCGACCCCGCGAGACCTCCTGCGTCGTGACGTTCCATCCGCGAGCCACGAGCCAGCGCGAGACGAAGTCCACGATCGCCGCTTCGGCACCGGTGGACGATTGAATGGC
>DASTGQ010000111.1:0-5866 GCA_035718985.1 Gemmatimonadaceae bacterium | reverse complement strand
AGTTGCGCGTGTCGACGCCACCGAAGAAGCTCGTGAGGGAATTCACGGGATCCGAGTAGATCCAGTCGTCGTTGGTGCGGGTGTCTCGCGCGCCACGCGCCTCGAGCCGCAGGCGCTCCGACGGCGTGATGGTCAGCGTTGCGCCCGGGTCGACAATCCCCAGCCGGCTGCGGTAGGTCGCGTCGAGTTGCAACCGCGCGAGCCCGGTCGGGGAGGAGAACCCGACGCCGACCGGAAGGGACAGCCCGTCCACCCGGTCGTACTTCGGCGGCAGCAACCCCTGGATCCCGGGGAGAAAGACGAGCGGTTCATCCGGCTCGGGGCGAAGGTCACGATAGCGGAGGACATACGTGCCATCCTCGCGCGTCACGTCGTACGTCTCGTCGCGGACGCTCAGGGTTCCACCCCGCACCATGCCCAGCGTGGTGTTGGCGACCGTACCGCCCAAGGCTGCCGCGCGTCCCGCTACATCGACGCCCGGCCGCAGGAACAGGTCCGCTCCCACCACGACCACGTCGCCGTTCACGCGACCCGCGAGATACGTGGGTCGCCCGAGCACGACGAGCCCCGTGGAAAACGTGCTGTCGCGAGTGAGCACGAGCCGCTCGCTGCCGGCGCGGATGGCGTGCGGGGCGGCAAGCACACGCTGGATGATTGCCGCGGTCGGCGCGGGGCCCGGCTCGCGGATGACCACCTGCTGGGCGCCGGCGGATACCGGCAGCGCCAATGCGAGCGCGAGGCGGCGCGCGCTCACGCCGCGACCTGGTCGAGGAAATTCCGGAGGATCCGCTTGCCGTGTGGCGTCAGCACCGACTCGGGGTGGAACTGGACTCCCCACACGGGATGCGACACGTGCCGCACCGCGTGAATCTCGTCGGGATTGTCCACCGAGGTCGCGGACACATGCAGCTGGGATGGCAGCGACGCGCGCTCGACGACGAGCGAGTGATAGCGCCCCACCTCGAGAGGTGACGGAAGACCGGCGAAGATGCCCGTGCCGTCGTGGGTGATTCGCGACGACTTGCCGTGCACCGCGTGCGCCGCCCTCACCACGCGACCACCGTACGCCTCCCCGATGGCCTGATGGCCGAGGCACACCCCGAGCGTCGGGGTCGTGCGTCCCCAGGCGCGAATCACCTCGACGGTGACGCCGGCCTGCGCGGGCGCACACGGTCCGGGTGACAGGACGATTGCCGACGGCGCCAGGCGGCCAATTTCGTCCACCGTCACCGCGTCATTCCTCCTGACCTCGACTTCCGCGCCCAGTTCGCCCAGGTACTGGACGAGGTTGTAGGTGAAGGAGTCGTAGTTGTCGATGACGAGCAGCATGGCAGCGAAGGGTCGATGAGGGCGAATCAGGCGCGTGGATGATAACTCCGATGGACCTGCCGCAGATACTCCCGATCCACGTGGGTGTAGATCTGCGTCGTGGCGATGTCCACGTGACCAAGCATCTCCTGGACCGCGCGGAGATCGGCGCCCCCTTCCAGGAGGTGCGTGGCGAAGGAGTGACGCAGGGTGTGCGGCGTGACGTGGCGCGTGATGCCGGCCCGCTCCACGTGACCGCGCAGGATCTTCCACGCGCCCATTCGGGTGAGCGGCCGGCCGCGAGCGTTCAGGAAAAGCATACCCTTCCCTTCGCCCTTCTCCAGCCGAGGTCGCAGCTCGCGCAGATACATGGCGGCCGCGCCGATCGCCGACCGGCCGATTGGCACGAGTCGCTCCTTGCTCCCCTTGCCGAAGACGCGCACGAGCCCTTCGTCGAGCAGCAGGTCGCGGACGCCGAGCGTGATCCACTCCGAAACGCGGAGGCCGGCGCCATACGCCAGCTCGAGCAGGGCGCGATCGCGGAAGACGAGCGGATCGTCGAGGGTGGGAGACGCGAGCAGTCGCTGGACTTCCTCCACGGTGAGCACCTCCGGGAGCGTGCGCCAGCGCTTCGGTGTCTCGAGCCGCTCACTCGGGTCCCGCACGACGACGCCGTCACCGGTGAGGAAGCGGAAGTACGTCCGTACTGCGGAGACGTTGCGGCGAATGGAGGCGGGCGAAAGCCCGAGGTCCTTGAGGTGATATACGAATTCACGGAGCATGCGCGCCGTGACGTCCAGCGGCGCGCCCGCGCCGCGGGCCGCGGCATACTCCGCGAATCGCTCCAGATCGCGGCGGTAGGCGTCCTGCGTGCGCGGTGAGAGGCCCTGCTCCAGCGCGATGAAGTCGCCGAAGCGCGGAAGCAGGAAGGCGCGTCCGCGCTCGTCCTCGACGCTCACGCGGCGTCCCGCCGCCGGCGACGCACCGCCCACACGAGCAGCGCGAGCGCCACGATCACCGACCCGGCGACCGCGCTGACGCGTCCCGACTGCGCGATCCGACGCGTAAGCGCGTCCCAGTCCGTGCCGGCGCGATAGGCGATGTAGCTGACGAAGCCGTACCAGACGGCCGAGGCGAAGGCGATCGCCAGCATCGCCGACAGCGCCGGTACCTTCAGCGCGCCGGCGAAGGGAGGCACGAGCGCGCGAACTCCGGGAATGAACCGGCTGACGACGAGCGCCGGAATGCCGTAGCGACTGTAGAGCTCCGACAGCCTTGCCTCGCCGGCCGCGTCGGAAAGCACGGGCACGCGGCGATGAATCCATCCGGCACCATGTCGCCGACCGACGGCGTACATGGCCCCCGCCCCGGCCACGTTGCCGATCCACGTGCCGAGGAACGCCAGCATGGCACTCCCGTTCCCGCGCGCCGCCAGCCAGGTGCCGAGCGCCACCACGGTATCGGTGGGGAGCGGCGGAAAGACGTTCTCCAGCGCGGCAAGGATCGCGAGTGCCGGGTACAGCACTGCGACCGGCAGCCCGGCGAACCAGTCGAGGAGCGGTGCCACGTCAGGCCCGGACGAGCGTGGCGGTGGCGATGCAGGCGATCCCCTCGCCGCGCCCCACGAAGCCCATCGTCTCGTTGGTCTTCCCCTTGATGCTCACTTCGGCTGGCGCGACATCCAATGCGCCCGCGATCCGCGAGCGCATCCGCTCCCGATGTGGCGCTATCCGTGGCGACTCGGCGACGACGACGATGTCGACCTGACCGACGCGCCAACCCGCGTTGCGCACGCGCGACATCGCGGCCTCCAGCATCCGGATGGAGTCGCGGCCGGCGTTCGCCGGATCGGTATTGGAGAACATCTCGCCGATGTCCCCGAGCGCGGCGGCGCCGAGCACGGCATCCGTGACGGCGTGCGCAATTGCGTCGCCGTCGGAGTGACCGTGGAGGTGGTAGTCCACCTCGATACGCACGCCGCCGAGCACCAGCGGCCCGCCCGGCTCGAAGCGGTGCGAATCGTAGCCGATGCCGACGCGAACGGGGAGCGGGTCACTCATGGGATGGCGCACGCCGACGCGCGTGCGAGGAAGAGGACGTCAGCCCGTGTACTTCCTGACGACGAGCGAGACGTTGTGGCCGCCGAAGCCCGCGCTGTTGCTCAACGCCGCTCGCACCTCGCGCTCGCGCGCCACGTTCGGGGTGAAGTCGAGCGGTCCGCATTCCGGGTCCGGTGTGCAGTAGTTGATCGTCGGCGGCACGACCTGGTCCCGGATGGCCATCGTGCAGGCGATGAACTCCACGGAGCCCGCGGCCCCCAGCATGTGGCCCGTCATGGACTTGGTGGACGAGACGCTGACGTTCTCGGCCGCCTCGCCGAACACGGCGGAAATGGCTTTCGCCTCGTTCGAGTCGTTCAGCGGCGTCGATGTCCCGTGCGCATTGACGTAGTCGATGTCCGGCGGCGTGAGGCCAGCATCCCGGATGGCGCCGCGCATCGCGCGCTGCAGTCCTTCATGGTCGGGCAGCTGTCCCGTGAGATGATACGCATCTCCGGTGGCGCGGTACCCTACCACCTCGCCGTGGATCGTCGCACCACGCGCCAGGGCGTGCTCCAGCTCTTCGAGGATCACGACGCCCGATCCCTCGCCCATGACGAAGCCGTCCCGTGTCGCGTCGAAGGGTCGCGAGGCCGTCTCGGGGCTGTCGTTGCGCCGCGAAAGCGCCGTCATGTTCGCGAAGCCACCGATCGCCATGGGCGTCACGGTGGCCTCGGCGCCGCCGGTGATGATGACGTCGGCGTCTCCGTACTGGATCGTGCGGAACGCCTCACCGATGGCATGCGCGCTCGTGGCGCACGCCGAGACCGTGGCGAAGTTGGGTCCGCGCGCGTTGAAGCGCATGGACACCACGCCGGCCGCGATGTCAGCGATGAACATCGGGATGAAGAAGGGGCTGATCTTGCTCGCCCCCCGCTCGCGGTAGATGTCGTGCTGCTCCTCGAAGCTCTTCAGCCCCCCGATGCCGCTGCCGAGGATCACGCCGGTGCGATCCACGTCGTAGCCCCCCTCAGCGAGCCGCGCATCCTGCATGGCCTCGACGGCCGCGGCCACCGCGTACTGGGTGTAGAGGTCAGCGCGCTTGGCCTCCTTGCGGTCCATCGTCAGCAGCGGATCGAACCCCTTCACTTCGCACGCGAAGCGAACGGGAAAACTCGCGGCGTCGAACTTGGTGATGAGCGCCGCACCGGAACGCCCATCACTCATGGCGCGCCAAGTCGACGCCACATCGTTGCCGATGGGCGTCACGGCACCGAGGCCGGTGACGACGACCCGACGTCGCATTACGCGCCGACCTTGGTGTTCAGGTACGCCACGGCGTCACCGACCGTGCGGAGCTTCTCGGCATCCTCGTCGGGGATGTCGATGTTGAACTCCTTCTCGAACTCCATCACCAGCTCGACGATGTCGAGGCTGTCTGCGCCGAGATCCTCGATGAAGCTCGCTTCGTCGGTCATCTTGTCACGCTCGACGCCGAGCTCCTTCTCGATGATGTCGCGTACCTTCTGGGCGTTGTCAGCCATTGGTCGGGCTCCTGTGAGTTTTGAACGCGGGAAAGTTAGCCTAAGATGCTGCGGAAAGTCATGCCATGCGACTGCGATCGGCCTACATCACCATGCCGCCGTCCACGACCAGCGTCTGGCCGGTGATGTAGCCTGCCTGGTCGGACGCAAGGAAGGTGACGACCCCCGCGATGTCCTGGGGCGTGCCGAGGCGCTCGAGGGGGATCTGCCCCGCGAGGCCGGCTCGCGCCTCGGGCGTCATGGCGGCGGTCATGTCGGTGTCGATGAATCCCGGTGCGACGGCGTTCACAAGCACGTTGCGCGACCCGAGCTCCTTGGCCACGGACTTGGTGAGGCCGATGAGGCCCGCCTTGCTCGCGGCGTAGTTTGCCTGTCCCTTGTTGCCGGTGATACCGACCACGCTGGCGATGTTGATGATGCGACCCCACCGGCGCTTGATCATGCCGCGCGCCACGGCGCGAATGGCGACGAATGCTCCGCGCAGGTTGGCGTCGAGCACCGTATCCCAGTCCTCGTCCTTGATGCGGAAGAGGATGTTGTCGCGCGTGAGGCCGGCGTTGTTCACCAGGATGTCGATCTGGCCGAACTCCTTCTCCACCGCTTCCACGAGTGCGACCACCGAGGCCGGATCACTGACGTCGGCGGCGAATCCGCGGGCGCCACTGCCGATGGCGGCCGCGGCCTCGGCGGCGCGCGCCTGATCGCGACCGACGACGGCCACCCGTGCCCCAGCAGCGGCGAGCGACTCGGCGATGGCGCGGCCGATGCCGCGCGTGCTCCCCGTGACCAAGGCGTTCCTGCCGACCAGATCGATCTTCATGCCGCCACCGAAGTGAGCAGGGATTCCACCTCGGCTGCCGTGCCGCAGGTGACGACCTTCAATTCTGGCGCGATCTTGCGGGCGAGTCCTTTGAGCACCGCGCCCGGTCCCATCTCCACATAGAGTGCGTCCGGGTGAAGCGCGGCAAGGCTCTC
>DASTGQ010000110.1:0-3794 GCA_035718985.1 Gemmatimonadaceae bacterium | reverse complement strand
CTGGGTCGGAGAGTTCGTCGCCACCCAGCTCGACCTGTTCGTCGAGCAGGGAGCACTCGTCGTCCCGGCGACCGCGGTGGTGACGGGGCAGCAGGGCCAGTACGTGTACGTCGTCACGGACAGCATGACGGCGCAGCAGCGGCCCGTGACGGTGGAGCGCACTGCGGGCTCGTTGATGGTCATCGCCAACGGGCTTCGCGCGGGTGAGCGGGTCGTCACCGACGGCCAGTCGCGCCTCACGCCGAACTCCAAGGTCGTGCTGAATACACCGCAAGGCGCGACGATGGGGGGCCCGGGACGCAATGGTGGCGGAGGCGGTCGTGGAGCACCCGGCTCTGGAGCACGGGGTGCCGGAGCGGGCGGTGGTGGAGCGGGCGGCGCACGTGGTGGGGCAGGAGGCCGCGCCGGGCCGTGAACTTCACGGCGCTGTTCATCCGGCGACCGGTCATGACGACGCTGCTCATGGCAGCGATCCTCGTGTTCGGCATCGTCTCGTACCGGAAGCTCACCGTGAGCGACCTGCCCGCGGTGGACTACCCGACGATCAGCGTGTTCGCGAGCCTGCCGGGCGCGAGTGCGGAGACGATGGCGGCCACGGTGGCCACGCCGCTGGAGAAATCGTTTTCCGCGATCGCCGGCATCGACAACATCACGTCGAGCAGCTCGCTCGGCAACACGAACGTCACGCTCCAGTTCTCCCCGGATCGGGACATCGATGCAGCGGCGCAGGACGTGAACGCGGCCATCTCGGCCACGCTCGCCTTCCTGCCTTCCAACATCATCCCGCCGTCCTACCGGAAGCAGAATCCGGCCGCGGCCCCGATCCTTTTCTTCGCGCTCACCTCCAGCAGCATGTCGCTCACCGACCTCGACGAGGTGGCGGAGACGACGATCGCGCAGCGGCTCTCGATGGTGGAAGGGGTGTCGCAGGTAAACGTGTGGGGCTCGGCGAAATACGCCGTGCGCGTGGACCTCGATCCGGCGCAGCTCACCGCGCGCGGCTTGAGCGTGAACGAGATCGCGCAGGCGGTGCGGTCGAACAATGTCACGCTCCCGACGGGCGTGCTGTACGGCCGTGATCGGACGCTGACCATCATGGCCACCGGGCAGCTCAGCAACGCGGCGCAGTTCCGGAACATGGTGGTGGCCAACAAGAATGGCGCGCCGATCCACCTCGGCGATCTCGGGCGGGTGTACGACGGCATCCAGAACACCCGCAACGCCGGCTGGTACAACGGCCAGCGCGCCATCGTGCTCGCCGTGATGCGCCAGCCGGGCACGAACACGGTCACCGTGGCGACGGCGGTGAAGCAGGCACTCGCGGACCTGAAGCCATCGCTGCCCCCGTCGGTGAACCTCGTCACGCGCTACGATCGCTCGCAGGGGATCCAGGAGTCCGTGCACGACGTGAAGGTGACGCTCATCGTCGCTCTCGTGCTCGTGGTGATGGTGATCTTCGTCTTCCTGCGCAACGTCACGGCGACGATGATCCCGAGCCTGACGCTGCCGATGGCGATCGTCGGCACCTTCTCGGTGATGTACGCCCTCGACTTCAGCATCGACAACCTCTCCCTCATGGCGCTCACGCTCGCCGTGGGCTTCGTGGTGGACGACGCGATCGTCATGCTGGAGAACATCGTGCGCCACCTCGAGCTCGGGCAGCCGCCCCTCGAGGCGGCGCTCGAAGGCGCCGAGGAGGTGGGCTTCACGATCCTCTCGATGACGCTCTCGCTCGCGGCGGTGTTCATTCCGCTCATCTTCATGGGCGGCGTCATCGGCCAGCTCTTCCGGGAGTTCGCCATCACGATCAGTGCGGCGATCCTCGTCTCGGGACTCGTGTCGCTCACGCTGACCCCGATGCTGTGCGCCCTGTTCCTCAAGGCGCCCTCGCACCAGAAGCACGGCGGCTGGTTCGACGCCACCGAGCGCGCGTTCGACCGCATGCTGCAAGGCTACGAGCGCTCGCTCGGCTGGGCGATGCGCCGGCGCCCGCTCACGCTCGTCTTCTCGGCGCTCATTCTCGTCGTGACGGGCGTCCTGTTCATGCGCATCCCGAAGGGGCTGTTCCCCAGCGACGACACCGGGCTGCTCAACGCCAGCACCCAGGCGGCGCAGGGCACGTCGTTCGAGGAGATGGTGCGCCTGCAGCAGAAGGCGAACGCCATCGTCGCGCGTGACTCGTTCGTCGACGCCTACATGTCGAACGTCGGCGGCGGCAACGGCGGGAACATCAGCATCGTGCTCAAGCCGCAGGGGCAGCGTCCCAACGCCGACCAGATGGTGCAGCGCCTCACGCGCGAGCTGAGCCGCATTCCCGGCCTCAACGTCTTCATCCAGAACCCGCCGAGCATCCGGATCGGCGGGCGCGGCTCGCGCAGCCAGTACCAGTATACCCTCCAGGCGAACGACGTGGCGACCCTCTACGCCAGCGCGCAGAAGCTCGAGCGCGCCATGCGGGGGCTGCCGCTGATCACCGACGTGAACAGCGACCTGGAGAACAAGAATCCGGTGGTGAACGTCAGCATCATGCGCGATCGCGCCGCGATGCTCGGCGTGACGCCGCTCGCCATCCAGCGCGCGCTCGCCAATGCATTCAGCGAGCAGCAGGCGAGCACGATCTACACGCCCACCGACGAATACTGGGTCGTGATGCAGATCCAGCCGCAGGACCAGACCAGCATCGCCGATCTCGCCAAGGTCTACGTCACCAGCTCACGTGGCGCGCTCGTGCCGCTGACGGACGTCGCGACGTTCACCGAGGGCGTGGGTCCGCAGAGCATCGCGCACTCGGGACAGCTCGCATCGGTGACGATCTCGTTCAACCTGCCGCCGAACGGCAACCTCGGTGCGGCGGTCGCCGCGGTGGAGAACCTCGCGCGCCGCACCCTGGATGCGAGCGTCTCCGCCAACTTCTCGGGCACGGCCCAGGCGTTCCAGGATTCGCAGCGCGGGCTCGGCGTCCTGCTGCTCATCACCGTGTTCGTCATCTACATCATCCTCGGGATCCTGTACGAGAGCTTCATCCATCCCGTCACGATCCTCACCGGACTCCCCTTCGCCGCGTTCGGGGCTCTGCTCGCGCTCACGGTCACCGGTCAGCAGCTCGACGTGTACGGCTACGTCGGCGTGATCATGCTCATCGGCATCGTGAAGAAGAACGCGATCATGATGATCGACTTCGCGATCGAGCGCGAGCGGTCGGAGCACACGACGCCGGCGAGGGCCATCGTCGAGGCGGCGAGCGTGCGCTTCCGTCCGATCATGATGACCACCGTCGCCGCCATTGCCGGTACGCTGCCCATCGCCATCGGGCTTGGTGCGAGCGGCGCGTCACGCCGACCGCTCGGCATCGCCGTCGTCGGCGGACTCGCCTTTTCCCAGATCGTGACGCTCTACGTCACGCCGGTCTTCTACACGTACCTGGATGACCTCCAGTCGTGGCTCGGCCGCGTCTCCAGCAGGCTTCCCTGGTCCTCGGGGCACGAGGAGGGCGCCAGCGGCGCACCCGTGCCCGCGGGCGACTGACGTCATCGTGGAATGAACATCACCACCGTCTTCATCAAGCGCCCGGTCATGACGTCGCTCGTCATGATCGCCATCCTCTTCTTCGGCATCGTCGCCTACCGGAAGCTTCCGGTGAGCGACCTGCCGAACGTGGACTTCCCGACGATCAGCGTCACCGCCATCCTCCCGGGCGCCAGCCCGCAGACGATGGCGGCGACGGTCGCAACGCCGCTGGAGAAGCAGTTCTCCACCATCGCCGGCATCGACAACATGACGTCCACGTCGAGCCT
>DASTGQ010000109.1:0-3014 GCA_035718985.1 Gemmatimonadaceae bacterium | reverse complement strand
CGTAGTCGTACTCCCACCGCCAGAAGTCCACGAGGCCGGCAACGCCCAGCATCGCGAACGCGCCGACCCAGACGTACAGCAGCTTGCGCCTGCCGACCGCGGCGGCGAGCAGCGCGCCGGCGGCGAGCGCACCCACGAGCCACGGCATGACCTCGAGCTCGGGGATCGCGTCGCTCTCGATCCGGTGCATGCCGATGTAGTGATTCAGCTCGTTGATGTTGTTCAGATCCGTTTCACTCGCCCCGCGCAGCGAGGCGATGTGAATGTCCATCCCCAGCCCCTCGGGGTACTGGGGCGCCACGAGCCGTACATGCCAGAGCGGCAGCACGTAGAGGAGCATCAGCAGCAGCGCCGCTGCACCCACGAGGAGTCTGGAGAGCCTGGTCATTGTCGTTTACCGCTCCTTTCCGCTGGCTTGGTGCCCAGCGTGCGAGTCGTCCTTCCTGCCGGCGGTGGCGTTGGCCATCTGCGCCTGCGCCTTCTTGCTGACGTTCGCCATGAGCGGCACGTTCGAGCCGGCCGGGGACACCCGCACGTAGCCCTGCATCTCCTGGTGGAGCGCCGAGCAGAAGTCGGTGCAGTAGAACGGGTAGACGCCGGTGGCCTTGGGGATCCACTTGAGGGTGCGCGTCGCACCCGGTGCCATGATCAGCTCTGCGTTCTCCGCGCCCTGCACGGCGAAGCCGTGCACGATGTCCCAGTCCTGCTCGATGTTGGTGACGTGGAAGTACACCGTGTCACCGAGCTGCACGCCCTCGAGGTTGTCGGGCGCGAAGTGCGAGCGGATCGCCGCCATCCTGATATCCACGCGCTTGCCGGTGCGGGTGATGCCGCCTTCGCTCTCCGACCGCACCACGCCGGTGCTCGAGTTCTCGGCGAGCTTGTAGAACTTGAGCTGCCTGGACTTGATCAATTCTGCCGGCAGCGCCTGCGCGTAGTGCGGCTCGCCGATGGTGGGGAAGTCGAGCAGCATCTTCATCTTGTTGCCGCTGATGTCGATCAGCTGCGCCGACTGCGCGAGCTCGGGCCCGGTCGGGAGGTAGCGGTCCTTGGTGATCTTGTTGAGCGAGAGGACGTACTGTCCCCACGGCTTCTTCGAGTCACCGCCGGGGATCATGAGGTGGCCGACCGAGTAGTAGACCGGCATGCGATCGAGCACTTCCCACGTGCCGAGCTTCCACTTCACGATCTCGCTCGAGATGAACATCGAGGTGTAGGCGTTGCCCTTGCCGTCGAACTCGGTGTGGAGGGGGCCCAGGCCGGGCTTCTGCACTTCGCCGGCAATCGTCGCGCTGTACTTCAGGACCGGGATGCCGTACTCGCTGCCGTCGAACTGCTTGTCGGCGATGGCCTTGATCATCTTGCTGAACGAGTGCACCGGGATGACGGTGGCGAGCTTGCCACCGGCCACCATGTACTCTCCGGAGGGATCCACGTCGACGCCGTGCGGGGACTTGGGCGTGGGCAGGAAGTAGACGACGCCGGGGCAGGCTGTCGGGTCGAGCGTCACGACGCTCGTCTTCTTCTCGCTCGTCGCCTGGCCGGACTTCTCGTCGAGCACGTTGTGGTAGTACTCGCTAGGGATGGACTTGCCCTTTCCCTGCGCGATGCACTGCTCGGCGGCGCGGTAGTTCACCGCGGCCATGAAGTCCTTGTCGTTCTGCGAGGCGTTGAGCTCGAGCTTCTCGTTCGCCTGCTCGGTGTTGTACGTCGTGAAGAAGAACCAGCCGTCGGACGGGCCCTTGCCGGCATGGCCGAGATCGTAGTTGTAGCCGGGCATGAGGATCTGGAACGCGATGTCCATCTTGCCTGGCTGGTCGGCGCGGATGAACGACACCGTGCCCTTGAAGTTCTGCTTGTAGCTGGAAATCGGGACGTCGGCATTGTGCATCGGCACGCTGAAGCGCGTGGCCGACACGATGTACTTGGAGTCGGGCGTGGTGAACGGCGAGGCGTGGCCGCCAGCGGAGTTCGGGATCTGGAGGATCTCCGTCGTCTCGAAGGTGGTCAGGTCCACGCGCGCGACCCGCGGCGTGTTGTTCGCGTTGATGAACAGCCAGCGGCCGTCCGGGACGCCATTGGTCTGCGACAGCTCGGGATGGTGCGAGTCGTCCCACGGGATGTTGCCGTAGGTCGTCTGCAGCATGGGCTTCGTCTCCTCGTTGTAGCCCCAGCCCGTCTCGGGGTTCTGCGAGTAGACGCTGACGAACTTGAGGAGCCGTCCGGACGGCAGGCCGTACACGCCGATCTGTCCGTTGTAGCCGCCGGAGAGGAAGGCGTAGTACTGGTCGTACTGGCCGGGTGGCACATAGACCTTGCTCGCGGCATCGCCGCTCGCGAGGTCGGTGCCCTTCGTGCTGGCGCAGGCGTAGAAGGCGAGGCCCGCCGCGGCGCACGTGACCGCTCCGAGGAGCAGCGTGCGCAGTTGCTTGGGTGTGGTCATGGCACTCGAGCGATGAGGGAGGGGGACAGCCGTGCACGAATGCACCGGCGTTGTCACCGGGCGGTGGCAGTGCCGATCGCATTCGATGGTCAAGCTATGCTTTCCGGGAACGGGCATTCATCAGGAGAAAGGCGCGACCGGTGTCGGGACTTTCCCCTACCGGGACGCCCCGTGTCGAGGCGGCCCGTTGCGCCAGGGAGGCCCTGCGAGTCCGGGATCAGGCACCCGCGCGTGCACGCGCGGAAGAGCCGCACGGATCCGCATCCCAGCGCATGCGCACCCAACTCCTGAGCAGTGGCGTCCCGGTGATGATCGCCGGCGTCTGCTTCATCGTTCTCGCGTACCTGGCGCGCGTGCGGCGCGAGCGCTTCCTGCTGTACTGGACCGCCGCGTGGGCGCTGCTCGTGGTGCGGCTGGTCTGGACGGCGGCGTGGGGCTCGCCATGGCCGCTGCTGTGGCCCTCCATCGTCGCGGCGTACCTGCGGCTCGTGATGGCGGGCTGCCTGCTGGCGGGCACGGAAGAGCTGCGTGGGCGGCGCCTGGACGCGCGCGTGATGATCGGCGCGGCCGC
>DASTGQ010000108.1:0-6404 GCA_035718985.1 Gemmatimonadaceae bacterium | reverse complement strand
GCCTGCGTGGCCCTGACGAGCCTTCACCCCGTTGCCGCCAGCGCCCAGACGTCAGTCGGCATCGCAAGCCAGCTTGGAGCCACGCTGTCCCCGGGGCAACCAGAGGAGCTGGCCTTGGGCACGAGCATCACGTGCATGCTCACGGATCCGGCGAAGCTTGCGGCACTCGGCGCACCGGGCATGCACGCTGGTGCACGTGTTTCGGTGATGCGCACCGCGTCGGAGCGCGTGCGCGTGGAGGTGGACGAGCTGGACCCGGTGCCGCTCACCAGGCGCCTGACACTGAAGATCGACACCCAGGGCCGACTCACCACGCTCCCTCAGTGACCGTCGGCGCGGCGCCGACCGTGTGACCGGAGCACGGGCCTCATCGGCTGCTTCGCGTCACACGGACGACGGCGTCTCGTTCATCGGCGTCGATCTGTCGCTGTCGTGCGAGGCGTCGCCGCTCCCGATCACGGGCAATCGGATCGCGAAGCTGGCGCCATGCCCGGGTTCGCTCCGGATGGCGAGCGCTCCCCCCATCTGCTTCACGAGAAGTTGCGAGATCGCCAGCCCCAGGCCGATCCCCGGAAGCTGCGCGGTGCGCTCGCTGCGATAGTAGGGCTCGAAGATCGCCGCCTGCTCCGCAGGGGGAATTCCCGGTCCGGTGTCCGTGACGCGAACCTCGCCCAGCTGGACTCCGGAGCTTGCATCCAGCTCCGGCCCCGTGACGGTGACGGTGACGGCGCCCTCCTCCGGGGTGAACTTCACCGCATTGCCGAGCAGGTTCACCAGCACCTGTCGCAGCCTGTCGTGATTGGCCAGCACCACGATGCCTGCGGAGCCTGACAGCTCGAGCACCTGCCGCTTCGCCATCGACGCAGGCGTCATCATGTCGACGGCTTCCCGTGCGACCTCCAGGAGATGAACCGGCGCCGTCTCCATCGGGACGATTCCCGCGGTGAACCGCGCCATGTCCATGACCGTGTCGAGCAGCGAGAGGAGGTGCCGGCCGCTCAGGCTCACCCGACCGAGCGCTTCGCGCTGGCGGTCGGTGATCGGTCCATAGAGCTCGTCCGTCAGGAGCCCGCAGTAGCCCTCGATGGCGGTGAGCGGGGAGCGGATGTCGTGCGCGAGCGTTGCGAGTGCGCGGTCCTTGGCGTTCGTGGCCCCCTCGCTCGCGCGCAGGCGGTCCTCCATCTCGATCCGGACCTCGCCGCTCACGCGTGCGTTCTCGAGCGCGACGGCCGCCTGGTCGGCCAGCGCCGAGAGCAGCCACTCGTCGGCTGACTCGAATGGCCGTCCGAGCCCGGCGGCGAGCAGCCCCGTGACCGCGCCTCCCACCACCAGCGGCACGGCGAGAAAGCACTCGTCGGGGACGGGGAGCAATCCCTGGAGGCGCCCGATCACGTCCTCGGACGTCGGCTGCCCGAACGCCTCGAGGCGGTCGTCCATGACTCCATGGGCGGCGCGCAGCTGCTGCGATCCGCTGGCATCCGATAACATGAGCACCGTCGCGGTGGCGTCGATGAGCGCCGCGCCACGCTCCACCGTCAATCGGGCGACCTGATCCAGCGACGTGGTGTACGTCAGCGCGCGACCGATCTCGGTGAGCAGGCGAAGCTGCGCAAGATCCGGATCAGCGGACATGCGCGCCGCTCACTTGAGGACGCACAGCCCCGCTGCACTGATCTCCACCTCGCGGACCTGTGTGTCGTGCGCGCTGCCGCGCGTCTTCAGGATGCGCAGCTGCCGTCGGGTGCGCACGTCGCCATCCACCGTGAGCTGCAGCACGTTGTCCGAGAGGTAGCTCATGGCGTTCTGTACCCCGCCGTGCGAGACCTCGCTGCCGGTGGTCTCGAAGTTGAGCACGCTCGTGATCGTTCTCACGGCAAAGTGCTGCACCAGCGCGTAGAGGTAGTCGTGCAACCGCTGGGCATCGGTCGCGGCGCTCGCGAGGTCCCCGACGGCGTCGAGCACCAGGCGCCGTACCCCGCGCTGCTCGATGCGGCGGAACATGTCCACGATGATGCTGTCGATCTGCAGCTCCACTGGCGACGCATACACGAGCTCGAGCCCCTGCGCCTGCGCGCGCTCCAGGTCGACGCCCAGTCCCCGAATGGTCCGCATGAGCTGCGTAGGGTTCTCCTGGAAGTTCATGTACAGGCTCGGTTCGCCTTGCCGCGCGCCCTCGAGGGCGAACTGCAGTCCGATCGTCGTCTTCCCCGCCCCCGATGGGCCGGCGAGCAGCGTGGTCGTGCCGCGCCAGATGCCGCCGTCCAGCATCGCGTCGAGCCCCTTCACGCCGGTGGACAACCGCTCGGCTGCGGGCTCGTACCCTTCAGGTATCCGCGGGCTCACGAGTCGCGGATAGACGTCGAGGCCGGAGCTGGTGATCCGGAACGCGTGTGCGCCTTCCAGGTAGCGACTCCCCCGCAGCTTGTAGACGCGAAAGAATCGCTCGTCGCGATTCCCGAGCCGACGGCGCGAGAGCTCCACGATGGCGTCGGCGACGGCGAACTCGGGGTACTCGAGAATGTCGTCCTCGGTGTACTCACCCAGCAGGAACGCGGTCGTTCCGTACGCGCTGAGCAGCGACGTCATCTCGTAGACCATCCGTCGCCGCTCCGCCACGGTGGGCGCAAGGTCGTGCAGCGCCTTGAAGGAGTCGATGACGATGATCTTGGGCGAGCGCGTCCTGATCGCCTCCTGCAGCAGCGGGATCAGCGCGGTCGCGCCATCCTTGGAGAGCTGCGGGCCGACGTCTTCATAGATCACCTGCGTGCCGAGCTTGCCCTCGTCGAAGAAGCTGAACCCCTGCAGATACCGGACGACCTTGGCGAGCGGTTCGGACAGCGTCGTGAGATAGAGGATCGGGCGGTCGTCGCCGGCGTTGTGGAAGATCAGCTGCTCGGCAAGGATGGTCTTGCCGGAGCCCGGGTGGCCCATCACGATGTTGATCGAGTTCGACGGGAAGCCGCCGCCGAGGATGTAGTCGACTTCGCGGTTGCCGGAGCTCATGCGCTCGGTCGCGTCATCGAGGCTGGCAGCGTGAACGCGAGGGTGCGCGATCTCCGGGTGATTCATTGCTGCTCCATGACGACAGAGGGCTGCGCCGAGATCGCGAGTCGGGCGGCGGCGACGAAGGTTGATTCCACGATGGGCTTGCGCAGGAAGGCTCGCGCGCCGGCGTCGCTCGCGCGCGCGGCGGCGGCGAGAATGCTGAAGACGATGACGGGCACGTGGCGGGTCGCCGGATCCTCGTGAAGTCGACGGCAGAGCGTCAAGCCATCGATCTTCGGGATGAGGATCTCGGTGACGATCAACGCTGGCTGAGCGAGTCGGGCGCGCTCGAGCGCCGCCTCTCCATCATCGGCGAATTCCACCACGAAGCCGGCCTTGCCCAGAAAGAACCCCTGCAGCGCTCGCACGTTCTGATCCCGTTCGGCGATCAGCACGAGGCGTGTGAGCGGATGCGGTGGCGCCATTCCGGTACGGAGCGGAGGGTGCAGCTCGGACGAAGCGTGGTCCAGCAGAGACAAAGTCAGGGCGGTGGAAGCAGTTCGCCAACGCCGAACCGTGAACGCGACACCATTCGATCGGTGACTGAGGGCTCCTGGCGGGATTCACGGTGGGCGCCATGAGCGGCGCTCGGCGCGAGCCCGAGAGGGGCACTGCTCGGTGCGCGCGACGCGATCCGGCAATCCGATATCCACTAGTTGACGCGCCGCACCCGCTTCTGTCACTGACGAGCATGCGGTTCAAGCGGTGGGCGCACGAACTTCGCGTGGCGGACTGCCGGCTCGAAGCGACACAAGTCACATATCGCGATGCCCGCGCAGCATGCCGGCGCGTTCGCGACGCCGACATGCTGGCGAGCCGAGCCCGGCTCGAAGCGTTATCGCTACGGCTTCGGACGAACCGGTACGTCCTTCCTCACCGGGATGCTCTGGGACGAGTGGACGCGTTCAGGCTCCCGGCTCAGCGAGTCGCGCAGTGCGCGAAGCGCGGCGTCACTGTCACGGAGACGACGGATCTCCGCCGCACTGACCGAATCCTGCGGGGCCATCATCACTGGCGGCGGCGCCGGCGTACGAACGGTCACCGTCTGTACGACGTGCGCCGGATGGCGGTACAGGCTGAGGCCGACGCGGACGCTCCGGTACGACTTCCACTTCTCGTTGGCGAGCCAGTCCCACACCCCGTCCACGCGAAGCGCCGCGCTGTTCGAGACGTTGTACTTGACGCCCGCGAGCGCGTCGACGCCGTAGCTGTGGAGAAAGTTCGTCTCCGTGGAGACGCCCGCGCCGCCGCCGACCAGGACGGAGAATGCGCCGGACCTGATCGGTGCGTACACCAGGCGACCGGAGAGCAGGCCGACGTTCACGTCCTTGAGGCCGTTCGGGCGCGTGGCGCGCATCTCGGCGTCCTCGAACTCGATCGCCCAGCGGGGATCGAGGAACATGCCGACGCGCCCGCCGCCGCCGACCCCAGTCTTCAGGCTGAGCGCCTGGTCGAAGCTCGCGGCGCTGGCGAACGCGCCGAACTCCATGGTGCCGCGTTGCTGCGCGGTGGCGGGAACGGCGCAGATCAGCGCCGCGAAACACAGTATGACTGCCTTGACCTTCATGAAATCTCCTGTTGAGGCACAGTGCGTGAGCGAGGCTGGAACCGGACGGTCGTCCGGTTCCAGCGCACGCTGGCGTTATGGCAGGGTGACGACGTTGTTGGTGCCCAGCGAGACCGCACCGTTCCGGGCGAGCGCGCGTCCGATGAGGTTGGCGTTGTCGACGAGCGTGATGCTCGTCAGGGCGACGATGTTGCCCTTCCACTGCGAGCCCGTGCCGATGGTGGCCGAGCTGCCGACCTGCCAGTACACGTTCTTCGCCTGCGCGCCATTGATCAGGATCACGTTGCCCGCCGTCGTCAGGCCGCTGCCGGCCTGAAAGACGAACGTCGCGTTCGGATCGCCGCCGCCATCGAGCGTCAGGTCGCCCGTGACGCCGATCGTCGTGCTGCTGCAGTAGACGCCGGCCGACTTGGTGGTGCCGCCGATGTCGGTGGTGATGACGTTCGCCGGAGGACACGGGCGCCCGGCGAGGTCGTTGTACGCCGTCGTCAGGTCGAGCTGTGCCTGCGCGGCCACGGCATCGGCGAGATGCTGCACGCCCGTGATGACGCAGGGCGGGAAGCCGGTGACCGTGCTGCCTGGGCTGATGGCGATGTCGGCGTTGATGGTGCCGTTCGTGACGCAGGTGAAGGCCGTGCCGGCCATGATGCCGTTGGGCGCCGCCGAACCGAGGATGCTTGGGCTCGCGGCCGTCGCGATCGTGACCGTTGCCGTGCCCGACACCGTGCCGCTGGTCGCCGTGACCGTGTTGGTGAACGTGCCCGTCGTGCTGCCGGCGGTAAAGAGGCCGGTCGAGCTGATCGTTCCCCCACCATTCGTCACCGACCAGGCGGGCGAGATCGCGAGTGCGTTGCCGCTCGCGTCGCGACCGACCGCGGTGTACTGCTGCGTCGCACCCGTCTGGAGCGTCTGCGGGTTCGGCGTGACGGTGATCGTCGCGAGTGTGCCCGGCGTCACGTTCACGGTCGCGGTGCCGGCGATCGTGCCGACGCTCGCGCGGACGGTGTTCGTGAAGCTTCCGCTCGTGTTGCCCGCCGTGAAGAGACCGCTCGTCGGGTTGATGGAGCCACCACCGGCGACCACGGACCACGACGGGACGATCGTCACTACGTTACCCGCGGCGTCCTTGCCGACGGCGGTGAACTGCTGCGTCGCCGCGATGCCCATCGTCGCCGGGTTCGGCGTGACGGTGATGGAGGCGAGAGGTCCGGCAACCACGTTGACCGTTGCGGTGGCGGTGACGCCATCGAGCGTTGCGGTCACGGTGTTCTTGAAGGCACCGGGAGCGTTGCCGGCGGTGAAGACGCCGGATGGGGCGATCGTTCCACCACCAGCGGCGACCGACCACGTCGGGCTTCCCGACGTGACGACGGCGCCCGAGAAGTCCCGGGCAACGAGCGTGAACTGCTGGGTGGCTCCGACCGCGAGCGTGGCGGGGTTCGGCGTGATGCTCAGCGAGCTCACGGCACCCGGTTCGCTCACGCCGTGCACGTCGCACGCGGTGGCGGATATTCCGGCGGCGGCGATTGCAACCAGCACCCGTATGGCGCGCGTGCTCGGCGCCAGCCGGCGCAGAATACGGCGATTCAGGACGTTTGACATCGAACTGCTCCTCCTTCTGTAATGCGTGTGTGAGAGTGGACACGGTATGTGTCCCCTCGCGCCCTTCGTCGCGCGCGTCTGGTGTCTTGCCCCGGTGACTCGGTGCGCGGCGCCGATCGGCGGCGCCCGGGCATCCCGCCGTTACGCCTTCATCTGATCGGGCGCTCGACGCACTACTGCGCGTCGCGGC
>DASTGQ010000107.1:0-3852 GCA_035718985.1 Gemmatimonadaceae bacterium | reverse complement strand
CGTCGTGATCTTGTACTGCGGGTACCGGAACTCCCACCACCACTGGTGCCCGATCACCTCCACCTGGAGCGCGTCACCCTTGGCCTTGGCCTGGGTGCGGAAGATCGTGCGCACCGTGGGCACGGCGATGAGCGCGAGGATGAGCGCCGGCGTGGCCGTCCACGCGATCTCGAGCGTGGTGTTGCCGTGCACGTGCTCCGGCCGCTCGTCGTCGCTGCGGCGCCGGTAGCGCCAGATGGTGTACAGCAGCAGGAATTCGACGAGGACGAAGACCGCCGTCCCCAGCCAGATGAGAATCCTGAAGAGGAAGCCGATCTCGCGGTTGAACTCCGTCGCGTGCGTGAAGACGGAGTTCGGGTAGGTTGCGGTGTTGCACGCAGCGAAGGCAACCGCGAGGAGGGCCGGCAGCGCGGCTGCGAGCAGCCGGCGCGGTCGGGGGTTCACGGGCATGCGGAGTCCTTGGTCCGGCTGGTTCGGTGAGTGGCGCATGCGCGCAGCGCGACGCGCCCGGTCGAGAACGGACAACGTGGCAAAGTATGGCTGGCACATGGTGAAAGCAACGCGACCGCGCCACTCCTCCCGAGAGAGGTAGGGCTTTTCCCCACAGCGGGTTGCGTGCCGTGCAGCGCTACGATGCCGTGGTCTTCGAGCCCGGCTCGGCGGCGTCCGGGTGCTCGTCCTTCACGGTGTGGTTGTCCTTCACGCGGACCACGGCGATCTCGAGTGCCTGACGCAGCCCGCCAACTCCTTCGCGGAGCTGACGGATCTTGGTCACTTCACTCCCGCCACGCCCGGCCACGAGGTTGAGCGCCGCGGCCTGGTCGGCGATGAGGCCGAACTGCGGCTTGAGCAACCCGACGAGCGGCGAGATGGCGCGCTTGACCTGCATGCCGTAGAGCGAGGTAGGCTGGTTGCGCTTGAGCGCCAGCGCATACGTCTCGACGATGCCGTGCAGCCGCTGCAGCTGCGCGGCCGCCACGTCGAGCGTATTCATCTTCTGGACGCCCGCGCCGTCGAGCTTGGGGCCTGCCATGGGGACCTGGGAAATGGTGAGACGTGAGACGTGAAGCGTGAGACGTGACTGCGTTGGCAGTCACGTCTCACGTCTCACGATTCACCGGCAATAAGGTCATTTAACCCTTTCGAGCCTCGGGTTCGGCCGGTACTCCCGTCCCGCCTTCGCCTGGGGCTCGCCGTCGAGGCGGACGACGTCGGCGGTAAAATCCCAGCGGCCCTCCATGATGCTCGCGCCCACGCCGTAGGCGTCCACGGGCACGCCGTCCTCCTCGAAGGCCCGGATGCGCGGCAGGTCGAAGCCGCCGGAGACGACGATCTTCACGTCGCCGAATCCCTCGGCGTCGAGGGCGTTGCGAACGGCCCACACGAGCGGGGCGTTCACGCCCGTCGGTCTGAAGGCGCCCATGAGCGGCAGCACCGAACGGTCCACGATGTACTCCGCCGTGTCCAGCCTGACCCCCCACAGGCGGCCCTCCAGCGCACGCGCCACGGCGAGAGCCGTCTTCACCGAGTCGTTCTCGTAGTCCACGAGCGCGATCAGCGGCACGTCGGCCGGGATGACGGCCGCCACGGAGAGCGCCGCGGCAACCGTATCGCCACCATGCGCGGCGATGAGCGCGTGCGGGATGGTGCCGACGCCCGGTCTCCCCAGGAAGCGCCCCTGCGCGTCGGTCGACACGCTGGCGGCCCCGCCGACGATGGCGCTGAAGCCATCGCCGGACTGGAGCGTGGCGTGGTCGCTGCGCGCACCGAAGAAATAGATCGGCTTGGGGCGCGCGGCGTCCACGAGCGTGCGCACGTTGCTGCAGATGCGGGTGCGGCGAGCGAGCGTGCCGAGCACGAGTGTCTCGAGGTGGGCGAAGCTCGCGTAGTCGCCCTCGACCAGCATCACGGTGTCCCACGCCTCCACGCGATCGCCCTCGTAGAGCGCCTGCACCTCCAGCGCTGAGAAGTCGTCCGCGCAGAGCTTGAACAGCGCGACGGCCTCGTCGATACCACCCAGCCAGCCGCCCTTCTTCACGGACACCTGCCAGGTGACGTGCGCCGATCGCCCTTCAGCGCGCAGCGCGGCCCGTGCCCGGTTGAAGTAGACGTCGCTGAATTCGCCGGCGCGGATGCGCTCGACCGGAAGCTCGAACAGCGACGGATCGATGCGTCGCTTGCGTCGTGGCGGCATGCGATCAGTGCTTCGTGGTGCGATCGGGCTTCGTCTTCGTCCTGCCGGAGACGGCCCGTGGGGTGGTCATGGCCTCAGGGTTGAGTGCCTGATCGAGCTGGTCGCGGGTGAGCAGGCCGCGTTCCATCACCAGCTCATACACGCCGCGCCCGCTCGCGAGTGCCTCGCGCGCGATCTCGGTGGACGTCTCATAGCCGATCACCGGCACGAGCGCGGTGACGATACCGATCGACTGCTCGACGAAGCTCCGCATGCGGTCCGCATTCGCCGTGATGCCGGCGACACAGCGCTCGCGCAGCACGGTGCAGGCATTGGCGAGCTCCGCGATCCCGCCGAGCAGGCGATACGCGATCACCGGCTCGAACACGTTGAGCTGGAGCTGCCCCGCCTCGGCGGCCATCGTGACCGTGATGTCGCCGCCGATGACGTCGAAGCAGACCTGGTTCACGACCTCGGGGATCACCGGGTTCACCTTGCCGGGCATGATCGAGGATCCGGGCTGCATGGGCGGGAGGTTGATCTCCCCCAGCCCGGTACGCGGTCCCGATGCGAGCAGCCGCAGGTCGTTGCAGATCTTGGAGAGCTTCACCGCGCAGCGCTTGAGCACCCCGCTCAACTGCACGAACGCGCCGGTGTCGGCGGTGGCCTCCACGAGGTCGGGCGCGGTGATGAGCGCGAGCTTCGTGATGCGCGAGAGATGCGCCCGCACCGCCTCGGCGTAGCCGGGCGGGGCGTTGATGCCGGTGCCGATGGCCGTGGCGCCCATGTTGATCTCTCGAATGAGAGCCTGGGCTTCGCCCAGCCGCTCCACGTCCTCGAGGATGGTGTGGCCGAACGCGGTGAACTCCTGGCCGAGCGTCATCGGCACCGCGTCCTGGAGCTGGGTGCGGCCCATCTTGAGGAGCGGCGAGAACTCGTCCCCCTTGGCGAGGAAGGCGGCGGCGAGGTCCTTCATCGCGTGCCGGAGCTGCTCGATGACGGTGTGCAGTGCCAGCTTCACCGCCGTCGGATACACGTCGTTGGTGGACTGGCTCAGGTTGACGTGGTTGTTCGGGTGCACGAACTGGTACTCGCCGCGCTCGTGCCCGGAGAGCTCGAGGGCGCGATTGGCGATCACCTCGTTCGCGTTCATGTTGGTCGAGGTGCCGGCGCCACCCTGGATCATGTCCACGAGGAAGTGCTCGTGATGCCGGCCGGCGCGGATCTCCTCGCTCGCCCGCACGATGAGGTCGGCCGTCTGGCGCGGCAGCAGGCCCAGCTCGGCGTTGGCGAGCGCCGCCGCCTCCTTCACCGCCGCGAGCGCCTCGACGAGCGCGGGGAACTCGCGCAGCGGCATGCCGGTGATGGGGAAATTCTCGAGGGCGCGCAGCGTCTGCACGCCGTACAGCGCGTCGTGCGGCACCGCGCGCTCGCCGAGGAGGTCGTGCTCGACACGGGTGCGCGCGCCGCCGAAGCCGAGCGCGCGGCCGCGCCCGACGAGCGTGGCGTCCACGGCGGAGAGGCGCTGCGAGATGGCACGCGCGGCGCGTCCGACGAGCGCGGCGTAGAGCGTGGGCGATTCCTTGAGCATCCCGTCCACCTGCTCGCGCGAGAGTACGTACGCGGTGGTGGGGACGATGGCGCGGGCGCTGGTTCCGTGCGGGGAATCGTCGAGCAGC
>DASTGQ010000106.1:0-2002 GCA_035718985.1 Gemmatimonadaceae bacterium | reverse complement strand
ATTCGTGAGGCGTCACCCGCGCCACGGGTCGCGTGCGCCAGAGTTCGCTCGTAGCTGATCGGTCACTTGAGCACCCAGCGCAGCCTGCGGTTGTCCGGGTCGCCCGGGAGCGAGAGGCGCAGGCGGGTCACATCGCGCAGGAAGGCGGCAATCGCGTTGCGCTCGGGTTCGGTCGCCGCCGGCACGAGGCGGACCGTCACTGCGCGTGACGAGACGCGCACCGTCCCTGGTGCGGCGAAGAGACTGGCGAGGAGCTTCTTCACCTCGCGCGGCCGGTCGAGATAGGGCGCGAGCATCACGGCCAGGTCCGCCTCCATGTTCGCGAGCGCGACGCGCAACGCGTCGAGCACGTTCTTGTAGCCGAGCTCGTGGCGGCGGAGCTTGCCTGCGAGCGGGGTGTCCTTCACCGGTGCGATCTTCGGCACCGAGGCGCGCAGCGCCATGAGCTCCGCCTGCCGTTCCATGGCCCTGTCGACGTCGCGCTGGATCTCCTCGCGGGCCGGGTCGCCCGCCTCGAGGCGGACGAACTTGCGCCACGCCTCGCCCTCCGCCGTGTGCGAGAGCTTGAGCAACCGGTCGATCCGGCGCCGCGCCGGGTTCGGCACGAGCGCGTCGGGCGGGTACTCTTCCACGCGGCGACCGTCGAGGTGGTTGATGCCCCAACGCTCGACCTCGTACTTGAGCTGGTTTTCCTGCCGTCCCCACCGTGCGAGGAGCCCGCGGATGAGCGCCTCGGCGGGCAGCTGCGACACCGCTAGCAGGTTCACCTGCTCGCCTTCCTCGGTGAGGAGCGCGATGCGCCGGACGCGACCCCGTTCGAAGCGCAGGTTCTTCTGCGCTGCCTCGGTGTACTTGATGCGGACGGGCCGGTGCGGACGGCTCGCCAGCGTGATGGTGAGCGACTGTGTGAACTCGGTCGCGCCGACCACCGGGTAGGGCTTGCGCTCGTAGGTGACGAACTCCGCGCCCGCATCGCGCAGCTCCGCCATCGTCTCGGGATAGGCTCCGCCGCGGTCGAAGACCAGCACCGGCTTCACCTCCTCGCCGAGCGAGAGATCCACGAACTCCACCACCGGCATGAGCCAGGCGCATAGCGAATCGTGCGACGTCGTGGCGAGGCGGAAGAGCGGGCACCCCTCTTCGTCGTGGACGTAGTAGTCGGTCGTGCCGGGCAGGACGCGCTTGTCCTGCATGCGCCAGCCCTTGCGGACGACGTGCTTCCCCGTGTACGGCCGCAGGTGGTTGTCGACGTAGAGCCACACGCGATCCTCGCCCTCACCGCTCCGGGCGAGCAGGCTCGTGCCCACAAGGCCGGGGAACGTCTCGCTCGCCACGTCGGCGAACTCGTGCAGCACGGTCCGCACCCAGCTCGCCGAGACACCCCCCGGCCGCCGCAGAAGCGTGTCGGCGCTGGGCGTCGCGATGCGGCGCACCCCCTCGACGCACCCTTCACCGAGAGCGAGCGCGATGGCCGTCGCGTCGATGGCCGGCCTCAGCGACTCCATGGCCAGCTCGCCGCGCTCGTGCGCCGCCAGGTCGTAGAACCCGAGCCGCTCCAGCTGAGCGAGCAGGAGCCAGGACCCGACGTGCTGGACCATGCCTCCCGCCGGTGGCGCTACCGCCTCGAGCGGCGGCTCGTGCTGCGGCTCCTCCACCGGTGGGTCCTCGACCGGCGCGATGACGGCGATCTCCGCGGCCGTCTCGCTCGCGCCGACGAGCGTCAGCGCAGGCTGCGTCGGCGTCCGCGTCTCGATCAGCCCCTTCGCCACGCGTCGGCGTAGCCACTCCTGGTGAATGGCGTACACCGTGCCGTAGCCTGCCTTGCCCGCCACCGCGCGATGCGCTGCCCGGGGCCCGATCCCCTTCTCGAACAGCTCTTCCAGCCGCTCCACCAGCTTCCGGGTCCGGACTGTCCGGCCGCCGTGACGCCCGTACTCGGCCACGGCGCGGAGGCCGCCGCGATTGAAGCGCGTGATGACCCGGCCCACCGTCGCCGCGGATA
>DASTGQ010000105.1:0-2105 GCA_035718985.1 Gemmatimonadaceae bacterium | reverse complement strand
CGCGACGCCGGCGAAGGCGGCCAACCTCTCGTTCGAGGACGGACCGGCGAGCCACACCCGCGCGAAGGGCGCGCACTCTCTCTACGCGCTGGTGACCGACGTCTACGGCAACCCGGTGCCCGATGCGATGGTGCGCTTTACGACGAAGTCGGGAGTCGTGACGCCGTCGCGCGCCGTCACCGACGCCAAGGGTCGATCTGCGGTGACGTGGACGCCGGGTGCTACCGCCGGCGAGCAGACGCTCCATGGGAGCATCCGCTCGACCGACGTGACGGGGAGTTACGTGGTGGAAGTGGCCGGTCGTGAGCCGGCGAAGGGCGCGAAGGCGCCGAAGACGACCAGCGCGAAGAAACGGAGCCGCTGAGTCTCGCGGCTCAGCCGCCGCAGGTGGGATTCTGGCTGGCCAGGTCCACCTTGCAGCTCACCGTGATTCCCCCCGACGTGAGTGACACGTCCACCTTGCTGGTGCCGTTGAAGGTGGCGCTCAGCTGCGACGTGGTGGTCGTACCGGCCATGAGGTGCGTGGCGTGCACGATCACCGAGCCGGACTTCGGCCACCGGTCGGCCGGCGTATCCGGAAGCACGAGATCATCGATCGTGGTGGAGACGGAGAGGATGAACGGGTAGCTGGTCGCCGCGTCGGTGCCGTTGATGTTGAGCAGCGAGGTCCCTGCCAGCGTCCGCACGCTGCCGAGCAGACCGCGCAGCGTGAGGTCCTCGTTCCCGGCGACGATGACCTTGCTGCCATTCGCCGTGAAATTGCCCTGCACCGAGGTGTTCAGGTGCACGCCGTCGGTAGTGGCGGCGTCGAACTGCGACTGCGGAATGCCGGCAGCATTCAGCAGGGTGAACCAGCGGGTGAAGCTGACACCCGTGGCCGTCACGACGGGGCAGTTGAAGCGCTGCGTCCCGGCGTCATAGCTGCAGCTCGACGGCGTGATTGCCGACGCGCTGGGCGTGGCCGGCATGCCGGGCACGAGCGCCGCGACCGACGGCACGGTCATCTCGGTGAGCACTTCGCCGAGATCCGTCGGCTGGCGATCGGGTGCGGTCGAGTCGCTGCACGCCGCGGTGAGCGTGGCGACGGTGACGAACGTGATGGCGCGAAGTGCGCGAACCTTCATGGGTCCTCCTCAACGGGGTGCGAGCGTCAAGCTTCGGGCGAGTATACCCCGGCTCATGCTCGCGGAAAGTGCGCCACGCCACCAACGCAGAACGGGGGAGCGGCTGTGGCCGCTCCCCCGTTCTGCTCATCGCGTCATGGAGCCTACTTGAGCCGCGGCTTGGTGGAGCGTGGGGCCTTCTCGCACTCCGGCCACGTGGTGGGGAAGCGGAAGCCGCGCCCACCACGCCCGTTCGCGCTGTTGCCGTTGTTCTGCGCGGCCATGCGTGCCTGCATCTCCTCCGCCACCTTGGCGAGGTCGGCACGGCTGCGGTCGATGAGCGTGGGGTCCTCGCTCGCGAGGTAGACGAGCATCGCCGTGAGCGTGGCGTTTCCCTTCAGGTCGTCGAACACCACCTTGTCGTAGGTGTCGCGGCCGGTGTGCCAGGTCTCGTTGCCGTAGTTCCAGCCGAGCGCACCGAGGCCGAACGCGGGAAGTCCGGCGCAGCCGAAGGAGAAGTCATCGCTGCCGCCGCCAGCGGGGAAGCCGACGCCGCCGTACTGGATCTGATCCTGGAACATCGGTGGCAGCTTGCTCAGCCAGCTGCGGATGTGCACGTCGGCATCGGGGAGGCCGCCGGCGGAGAGGCGCACGATGCGGCCGGTGCCGTTGTCCTGGTTGAACAGCGCCTGCAGCCCCTTCATGACGTCGGGGTGATCCTCGAAGAAGGCCTTGGATCCCACCTCGCCCTCCTCTTCGCCTGTCCAGTGCCCGACGAGGATGGTGCGCTTCGGGTGCGGATACACCTGCTTCAGGATGCGCATGGCCTCGAGCATGGTGAGCGTGCCCGTGCCGTTGTCCGTGGCGCCAGACGAGCCGTCCCACGAATCGAAGTGCGCGGAGAGCATGACGTACTCGTTCGGCTTCTCCGTGCCGGGGATGCGCGCGACCGTGTTGAACACCGGCTGCTCGCCGAGGAGCTGCGCGTCGAGGTTCATGCGG
>DASTGQ010000104.1:0-3135 GCA_035718985.1 Gemmatimonadaceae bacterium | reverse complement strand
CCGCTCATGGAGCTTGCGCATGAACACCGGGTCGCTCGTGTATTGCGCGATCCCCTTGCCAAGGAGGAACGGCAGGTGCCCGAGCTCGAGGTCGCGCGTGCGCCAGCCGAGCAGCGTGGTGTCCAGCGTGACGACGATGGCATCGCACCCGCAGCGCTCGGCACGATGCACGAAGCTCTCCACCAGTTCGTCATCCCGGCTCCAGTAGAGCTGGAACCAGCGCGGCGCATCGCCCATCGCTGCGGCGCAGCGTTCCATGGGCACGGATGCCTGGTTGGAGAAGATCACCGGCAGGCCGAGTGACGCACCGGCGCGCGAGACGGCGAGATCGGCGTCGCGGTGCATGAGCTCGAGCACGCCGATGGGCGAGAGCACCAATGGAGTTGGGAGGCGGCGCCCGAACAGCTCGATGCTCGTGTCGCGCACGGAGACGTCGCGCAGCACGCGCGGCACGATGCGCCATTGGTCGAACGCGGCGCGATTGGCGCGCACGGTGGATTCGCTTCCCGCGCCGCCGGCGGTATACGCGAACGCCTCGCGGCTCATCGCGCGCTCCGCGGCCTTCTCCAATCGCTCCGCGTCTACCGGGACGCGTGGGCGCACCCCTCGCGCGCCGGCGAGGTAGGTCTCCGTCTGGCGCGCCGGCGTGGGCGAGGGGGGGGCGGTGGTGGGAAGTCGTAGCTCCGGCAGCAGTCAGAAGCCGACGACGACGCCGAGTCGCGCGCCGTCGCGGTTGATGTCGAACGACGTGCGCGGTGCGACGTCGAAGCGCTCCCACCGCTCGCGTCCGACGAGCGCACCAATGGCCGCGCCCCAGATGGCGCCGCCGATCACGCCTCCCGTGATGACCCTCGCACGGAACGACGCGTCGCTCTGGCCGCAGTTGTCGAAGCCGCTGCAGTAGACGTTGTCGGGATTGTCGCTCCCGGCAGCGGCGATCACCCCGAGGGCGAGCCCGATTGGGACCCCCCACTTGAGCCCCTGCACGGCGCCGAGACTGCGACTGGAGCCGCGGCTCACTTCCGCAGAAGTGATGCGACTGATCGGCACCTGTACCGGTGCGGCGTTGGTGGCGCCGAGGACGAGCGTGTCGGCGGTGCGGGAGAGCACCGTTCCCACGTAGCGGCCAGCCACGATGCCGGGCGCCTGGATGCGCACGCGCGATCCCGGCTGCGCCTCGGCGAGCTGGCCGCGGACGCGCGGAGCGAGAACGACGAGCAGGAGCAGGGTCAGTCGCAGCGAGCGCAGCATCTTGGTTCCTCCGGTGGGAGCACAAAGCTCAGACCGGAGAGGTGCGCTGTCCAGAGGCGATCCCGACACTCGCTCCGCTCGTGCGGGATGACAGCGAAGGACTAGGCCTTCTGCGGCGAGCGCCTGATCATGCCGGGCACCGACAGCAGCGCCCACGCCGCCTCGAGGATGATGAACCCCATGCGCCGGTCCTTGACGGCGACGTAGGTGAGGAGCCCGGAGCCGACGAAGTTGAGCGCGTTGTAGAGCCGGCTCTCGCGGGGGAGCCAGCCGCGCTGCAACGCCACGTAGGCGGCGAGAATGAGGGCCGCACCGACGAGCGAGACGAGTTGATCGAAGAGTTGCATTCGATGAAGTTACAAGGATGGGCTGGCCTCGATTGACCATGTCGCTCGCGCTGCGCGCGCTGCGTGATCCCGCCACCGGCGTGGCGCTGCTGCGTGTCGCATGGCGGTTCCGGCGGCGTGGCTGGTGGCGTCGCGCGCCGTTCCTGCCATTGCCGGACCGCACATACGTGCGCTGGCGGATGCACACCGCGTACGGAGAGTACGACGCGATCCCGCCCGCGGAGGACCTGGTCCGCTACGCGCGCTGGGCGGTGCGCGAGCCGTGAGGTCGGCAGCGACCGTACTACCCGTCGCAGCGCCACGGGCCAACCCACCGCACGATCCCGTCGAGCTGGCGCGACTCGCAAAGGCGCACGCCTTTGCCCTCGGCTTCGACCTCGTGGGCATCACGGAGCTGGGTCCCGTGCAGAGCGCGCCCCTGTTCGAGGAATGGATCGCCGCCGGCCGTGCGGGCACGATGCACTACCTGGCGCGCGGCGCGGAGAAGCGGCGCGACAGCCGGTTGCCCAAGCCCGGCACCACGCACGCCATCGTCGTCGGCCTGGATTACGGCGGGCGCGAGCCGAGCGGACCGGTGGCGCGCTACGCGCGCGGGGACGACTACCACGACATCATGGAGCAGCGACTCCGTGAGCTGCACACGCGACTGCAGCGTGACGCCGAACGCGAGATCGTCGGGAAGCCATATGTGGACACCGGGCCGCTGCTCGAGCGCGACCTGGCTCGCCGCGCAGGGCTGGGCTGGTTCGGCAAGAACACGAACCTCATCAACCCCGCGCGCGGCTCGTTCTTCTTCATCGGCGCGCTGGTGCTGGATCTCGAGCTGGGGACGGATGCGCCGTTCGAGGCGGACCGCTGCGGCACGTGCACGCGATGCCTCGACGCGTGCCCGACGGATGCGTTCGTCGGCCCGCGTCAGCTGGATGCAACGAAGTGCATCTCGTACCTCACGATCGAGCTGAAGGACGAGATCCCGCTGGAGCTGCGTGAGGGCGTGGGCGACTTGCTCTACGGGTGCGACGTGTGCCAGGAGGTGTGCCCGTGGAACGTGCGCTTCGCGCGCGCGCTGCCGGGGAACTCGCCGTTCGCGCCGCGGGCGGCGATTGCCGGCAAGGACGCGCGCGCGCTCGCACGGGAGCTGCTCGCCATGACCCAGGAGCAGTTCTCCGCCCAGTTCAAGGGCTCGCCGATGAAGCGAGCGAAGCTGCGGGGGCTTAGGCGCAACGCGATGGTGGTGCTGGGGAACGTCGGCACGGAGGACGCCGACGTGCTCGAGCGCGCGTTGGGCGACGACGAGCCCCTCGTGCGTGAGCACGCCGCCTGGGCATTGGGCAACTTCGGCTCGCTCGAGGCGCTCGAGGAGAGGCCGTCGGTAGAGTCGGCGCCAGGCGAAGAGTGACGATCCCGATTCTCAGCTTCGTGCGGCGCTTGCCGCAGATGCGCTCCACAGCGACCGTGACCTGAACGACCGCCTCGCCCGACGTCGGCTCACTTCGCGCGAAACACGACCTGCGCGAGCACGCTGGCGAGCACTCGA
>DASTGQ010000103.1:0-10854 GCA_035718985.1 Gemmatimonadaceae bacterium | reverse complement strand
GGCGGGCATTCATCGCCTGCTCGCTCGGCGGGAGATGCTGGATGCGGCCGGCGTGATCGTCGTCGTCGCCGGGATGGACGGCGCACTGGCCTCCGTCGTCGGTGGCCTGGCCAGGGTGCCGGTCATTGCCGTTCCAACGAGCGTAGGATACGGGGCCGCCTTCGGGGGAATCGCGCCGCTCCTGACCATGCTCAACAGTTGCGCAGCCGGTGTAACCGTCGTCAACATCGATAACGGTTTTGGCGCGGCCGTCGCGGCCGCGCGTATCCTGCACACCTGAAAGTCCGGCTCGTCGCCGCACTCCCGCCTCACCGGGCGATCCTCGTTCCCTTCCGCCGTTCATGTCGCTCGTCACGGTGATCGCTTTCGTGCTGCTCGCCGGCGCCGCTGCCGAGACGACTCGCCGTCTTCGCGTCGCGCGTCGCGAGATGCGGCAGCTCAAGTCGCGACTCGAGCGCTTCGAGCTGCAGCTTCCGCGCACGGAGACACCGCGGTCCGTCGACGTCACCGCGCTTCGCCGCGACTCGCAGCGCGTCTTCATGGCGCGTGAGGCCGAACGCCTCCGCGAAGTGCTGGCGCACCTCCTTGCCGACTGCCGCGACGCCATGGGCGCCGAGGAGGCCGTGCTCTGGTGCTGGAACGACGCCGCCGACGCGCTCCGTCCCGAAGACTGGTCTACCGAGGGACCTCGTCCTGCTTTTTTCGACGCTGATGCCTGGGGCCCCCTGGTGGCGTGGACGCTCGAGGAAGACAAGGTCCAGATCGCGGCGGAGGCGGGTGTGGTGCGTGCGGCAACGGCGCCAGTGATACTGGATCGCACGCGCATCGGCGTGCTGAGCGTCACCAACCGGACCGGATTGTCGCGAAGTCGAGAGGATGTTCGCCACTGGCTGCCGCGGCTGGCGACGGAGGTCGCACACGTGCGCGAGCTGGTGGAACGTGCCCTGGATTACGGCAGACACATGCGGCAGAGCCAGGCGCTGCTCAAGGCGGTCCAGCGCCTCGAGGCCGACCTCAACGGCGATGCACTCGCCCGCTCCTTATGCGAGACGGCGGTGGAGCTCACCGGAGCGCGCGGAGCTGCGCTCGTTCGATGGAACGCCTCGGCGGAGACGGGGGACCTCGAGTTCGCCACGAGCGGACTGGGTCTGCGTGCTCCCACCATCCTCGCGCGGGACAGCCAGGTTGCGGAGTCCTGCCGTCAGGCGACTCCGCTCGTCCTGGAGGACGCGCGTGGGCGCTCGACGGCGCACGGCCTTTACGGGGTGGGACGGCTCATTCGCGACCCCGGCTCGGTTGCCATCGTGCCGGTCATCCGGCAGGCGCGCGTGCTGGGAGCAGTAGTCCTGGAATCCGATGAGGTGAATTACTTCGGCAGCGACGCTCCCTCGCAGCTCTCCGTGCTGCTGGCCGTGGCCGGCGGCTCGCTCGAGCTCGCCTGGTCGTACGGCGAGGTCGACAAGCGCTCACGCACCGACGCGCTCACTGGACTCTACAATCGAGCTCACTTCGGCGAACAGCTTCAGGAGAAGCTCGACTCCGCCGACCGGCACGGTCAGCCGGTGTCGCTTGTGATGGTGGACATCGACCACTTCAAGCGCGTCAACGACACGTTCGGGCACGAAGCGGGAGATGCCGTGCTGCGTCGCGTTGCCGGCCTGATCCAGGAGGCAGTGCGCAGCACCGACGTCTGCGTCCGGTACGGTGGGGAGGAAATCGCCCTGCTGCTCGCGCAGACCAGCCGGGATGCCGCGGTAGAAATGGCCGAACGGCTTCGCGAGCGAATTGCCTCCACGGTCGCGTTCCACAAGGGTGCGACGATTCCGGTCACTGCCTCCTTCGGCGTCGCGACGTACCCGGAGACGGTGCGTGAGCGGGACAAGCTGTTTCCGCACGCGGACGAAGCACTATACCGAGCAAAGGGCGATGGGAGAAACTGCGTGAGGACGGACGGTGCAAGACTCAACACGCCAACGAGTTGAGCAGTATCATCCCAGGCAGTCTCGCGCCAGCGTCTGCTTGACCGCGAGCGCTAAGCGATTACCTTACTGGAGTACCATTCAGGGGGCGACTGGCTTCGACGGGACTGGTGAAGCCGTGGGCGCGTGCCGAGGTCCTCGGGCACCTCGTTAAACACTCGGGAAACTTCCAACTGCGAACGACAACTTCGCTCTTGCCGCCTAACTTCGGTTAGGCCTGCAAGTGCCCAGAGGGAAGCCCGCCTGGGGCGGCTCTTTGGGTAACGCAAATCCGGGCTAGTCCGACGGTGCGCCTTCCGGCGTCGGGCGAAATTCCAGGAGGATTACCCAGCGGTGGGCTGCCCACTGGCCAGCCGACGGGGACATCAATCAGGGGGATACGCACGTAGTGCCTGTGGTCGATCTAGCTTCGGACCGGGGTTCGATTCCCCGCGCCTCCACTGAAATGCAGGAGACCCCGTCGGTCAATCCGACGGGGTCTCTTGCGTTACGGGGTAAAGTGGGCCACGTGCACGCTTTCACCCCACTCCCCGCCGGTTCTCGTTCGAGGGAGGAAGCGGTTCCGGCCTGCGCGACTCCACCGGGATCTCGCCCGGCACGTCGTCCTTGCGCCGCTTCTGCGCCTTGAGGATGAACTCCGGAGCCATCGCGACTCCGAGCAGGGTCACGGGGAGGATCTGCTGTGCCTGGATCAGGAAAGCGACGGCGATGGCCTGGTCCCGGTCGAACCCGAAGGCGACGGCCGTAGCCGCATAGGCCGCCTGGAAAAGTCCGACGTTGCCAGGCGTAGCCCGAAGGGCGAAGCCAAGGTTCACGGCGAGCAGCGCGGCCACCGTGGCGACGGTGGTCATGGGCAGGTGAGCCGCGTGCGCCGTCATCTGGTACGTCGCGACCTGCAGCGCCCACGCCGCCACGCTGAGGAGGAGCGCGGCAAGGAATCGCGGTGCGCTGGACACCTCACCGATGGTCTGGACGAAATGGCTGCCGTAGGCCTTCAGGCGACCATGCCAGGACGTGGGCTTGGGACCTGCGACGCGCTCCACGACCTCGGGCCGGCGCAGCAACCACCAGAGCAGCACCGCGATGAGGACGAGAGCCGCGATAGCGAACGGCTTTACCCGCTCCAGCGAAGGCGGCAGGCTGAGCAAGGTCGCGGCCAGGGCGAGCAGCACCACGTATCCGATCAGCTCGAAGAGGCGTTCGAGGGCAAGGGTGGCGACCACTCGTGCGCTCTGGACGTGGGCGCTGCGGGCGACGAAGACGACGCGGGCAGCCTCGCCGCCGTTGGCGACGAGCACGTTGTTCAGGCCCGCGCCGGCAAACGTGGCGCGCATGGCGAGGGGGAGGGACGTCACGCCAATCGGGCGAAGGAAGATCCACCATCGAATGCCCTTCACCACGATGCTCGCCAGGTTGACGAGCGCTGCCGCGATGAGCAGCGAAATGGAGGCGCTGCTGATGGAACGCCAGGTATCGTGCCAGTTGACGCGCGTGGCGAAGACGACCAGCATCGCCACGATGATGAGCGTGATCCCGATGCGCAGGGTGTGCTTGACCGCTGGGCTCATGCGTCTCCGGACGTCATGCAGGCAAAGTAGTAAAGCGTAGCCCGCGATCCCGCAGGCCACGAATGATCAGCGGGAGCGCCTCGGCGGTCTGCCGACGGTCGCCAGCTTCGTCGTAGCCGTCGCCGTCGTGCAGCAGCAGGATCGAACCGCCGTGAAGGCCATCGAGCGCTCGACGAACGATCTCCGATACGCCGGGGCGGGCGGAATCCCATACGCCGAGCGACCATCCGATGGTGCGCTGGCCGAGCGATGCGGCGATGGGAGTGACCCACGGACTGCGGAAGCCGTGGGGCGCACGGAACAGCGTTGGCCTCACGCCGCCCGAGGCGCGCTCGATGGCCTCCGTGCCGCGCGTGAGGTCGTCCCGAACGTAGGCCGGCGAGCGACGGTGGAGCTTGCGGTGCCAGTAGCCGTGATTGCCGAGCTGGTGCCCCTCGACGGCCATGCGGCGCACCAGCGCAGGCCACTGTTCCGCGTGCCGGCCAAGGACGAAGAACGTCGCGTGCACGCCTTCATCGCGCAGGACGTCGAGGATCAGCGGCGTCGCCACGGGGTTCGGGCCGTCATCGAAGGTGATGCTCACGGCGCCCCGCGCGTCGGGCAGCCGGTTCAGCACGGGGCCGAACACCCACGAGTTCCGATGCCAGGTGCCGTGCGCCGCCAGGCCGGCGGCGGCAAGGCCCGCCGCCAGGCCGATCATACGGCGACGGCGATGCGTCCCATCACGGCGTGATAGACGTCCAGTACCTGGGAGGTGACGCGCGGCCAGGAGTACTTCATGGACTCGTAGCGCCCCGTCGTTCCGAGCTGGATGCGCAGGCCTTCGTCGTCCAGCAGCTGGACGAGCGCATCCGCGAGCGCATCGCGATCGCCGCACGGCGTCATGAGGGCTTCGCGCCCGTTCACGACGACGTCCTGGAAGCCGAGAATGTCCGAGCAGACGATGGGTGTCTCGCACGCCATCGACTCCAGGAGCGTGATGCCGAATGACGCCTTGGTGGTGGGGCAGGCGTAGATGGAGCTGTGCGCGTAATAGCTCGGACGACCCTCGAGCACCGCGCCGACGAAGCTGATGTCGGGATCGCCGTTCGCCTGGCGATAGTAGTGCTCGCGCAGGGGCCCGTCGCCCACCACGACGAGCTGCGCCTTGCGCGACCGGCCCTTCACCTTCCGGAACGACTCGATGAGCGTAGTGAGCCCGTTGCGCGGATCGAACCGGCCGAGGAAGAGGATGGATGGGACGTCCTTCCGGATGGCCGGCGGCGCGGCGACACTCGGGTGGAACACCTCGGTGTCGATGCCGTTCGGGATGATCTGCCACGGCGCGCTGAAGTAGCGCTCGAGTGCGACGGTGGTGGAGTGCGAGACGCAGATCGCTGCCGCGAGCATGTCGAGGCGCTTCTGGAAATATCCGTTGAGCAGCCGGTAACCGACGGACCGATCGAAATAGGTGTGGAAGGTGCCGACGACGGGGCAGTCGGCCTCCTCGATGGCGAGGAGCGGGAGGATGGGCGTGAGCGGGGAGTGGACGTGGACGACGTCATAGCGGCCGGCGCGAAGGATCCGGCGCATCTCGCGACGCAGCCCAACACCGATGGTGATGCGTGCCTGCGAACCATTGGCGTAGACTGGCTGGCTGTGGCCGAGGCGGATGACGTGCGGCTGCTCCTGCGCCCCCGGGAGATTGGAGGTGATGATGTCCACGTGATGCCCGCGCCGTCGTGCCTCGCGAGCGAAGAAATGAACGTGTTCGCAGACCCCGCCGAGGTGCGGGTAGTAATACTCGGTGACGAGCGCGATGCGGAGTGTGCGCTCGTCGTGCGCGGCGGGAAGGTCTGGCAAGTTCGGGAGCGCCGGTCCGGTCCGGGGCGCGCTACTTTGATACGCGGGATTCAAGAGCGGCATGCGCGGCGGCAAGGCGGGCGATCGGGACGCGGAACGGGGAGCACGACACATAATCGAGCCCGATCGCGTGACAGAACTTCACGCTCCTGGGCTCTCCTCCGTGCTCCCCGCAGATTCCGACCTTCAGTTGCGGGCGCACGCTTCGTCCTGCGGCAACGGCCAGCGTAATAAGCTTCCCAACCCCGGTCTGGTCAAGGACTTGGAACGGGTCGTCAGGAAAGATGCCACGGTCCACGTAGGAAGGCAGGAACCGGCCGGCGTCGTCCCGTGACAGTCCGTATGTAGTCTGGGTGAGGTCGTTTGTTCCAAAGGAGAAGAACTCTGCCTCGCGGGCGATCTCGTCCGCGGTCAGCGCGGCCCGCGGGAGCTCGATCATGGTCCCGATGGTGTAGTCAAGCTCCTCGCCCATTCCCCCGAGCACGACGCGCGCGGCTTCCTCGAGGATGGCGCGCTGATTCGTGAACTCCCGATACGAGGACACGAGAGGCACCATGATCTCCGGCCGAACTTCCACGCCACGCCGCTTGGCGCGAAGCGCGGCCTCGAAGATCGCACGTCCCTGCATCTCCGTGATTTCGGGATACGTGATGCCGAGGCGGCAGCCGCGATGGCCCAGCATCGGATTCGTCTCGCGCAGCGATTCCACCACCTGTGCGAGCTCGGCGCGACTGAGCTCCAGCGTGCGGGCCAGCAGCTTCGACTCCTCGCCGCCGTGCGGGAGGAATTCGTGAAGGGGCGGATCGAGGAGACGAATCGTTACCGGATACCCGGCCATCGCCTCGAAAATGCCCTCGAAGTCGAGTCGCTGCATGGGCAGCAGCTTGGCGAGGGCGCGGCGACGGCCCCCCTCATCTCGAGCGACGATCATTTCGCGCATGGCGGTAATGCGGTCGCCCTCGAAGAACATGTGCTCGGTGCGGCACAGCCCGATGCCTTCGGCGCCGAAGGCGCGCGCCATGCGCGCGTCAGCCGGCGTGTCGGCGTTGGCGCGAACGCCGAGCGTGCGCACCTCGTCCGCCCAGCCCATCAGCCGGTGGAAAGACTGATAGGCGGGTGCGCTCGCCGCCTGACGTGTGCCGCGCGTAACCTGCACGACCTCGCTGGGCGTCGTGGGCAGGTTGCCGGCGTAGACGTTCCCCGTGGCGCCGTCGAGGGTGAGCCAGTCGCCCTCGACGACCTCGACGCCATTCATGGTGCAGGCGCGGCGCTCGTGATCCACGACCATGGCCTTGCAGCCGACCACGGCGCACTTGCCCATGCCGCGGGCGACGACGGCGGCGTGACTCGTCATGCCGCCCCGCGACGTGAGGACCGCGCGCGCGGCCACGATGCCATGAAAATCTTCCGGCGTCGTCTCCTCGCGCACGAGGATCACGGCGGCTCCAAGTCCGGCGCGCCGCTCCGCGGCATCCGGATCGAAGACGGCGATCCCGCTTGCGGCGCCGGGGCTCGCAGGCAGCCCCGTGGCGATCGGCGTCGCGCGCACGCTGGGATCGATCACGGGATGGAGCACCTGGTCCAGCTGGTCGGCGGGGACACGAAGCACGGCCTGCGCAGGCGTGATCATCCCCTCGTCCACCATCTCGGTGGCGATGCGCACGGCCGCAGCGGCGGTGCGCTTGCCCGTGCGCGTCTGGAGCAGATAAAGGTCACCGCGCTCCACGGTGAACTCGATGTCCTGCATGTCGCAGTAGTGCCGCTCGAGCAGAGCCTGCGTCTGGAGGAGCTGCTCGTAGGCACGCGGCAGGCGATCGGACATTTCGTCGATGCTGAGCGGCGTGCGGATACCCGCCACGACGTCCTCGCCCTGCGCGTTGACGAGGAACTCGCCGTAGAAGCTGCGCTCCCCCGTGCTCGGGTCGCGCGTGAAGGCGACCCCCGTGCCGGAATCATCGCCGAGATTGCCGAAGACCATGCTGACGACGTTGACGGCGGTGCCGAGGTCGTCGGCAATCCCGTTGTGCTTGCGATAGTCGCGCGCCTTCTTGAGCGTCCACGACTTCCACACGGCTTCGATGGCGCCCCAGAGCTGGATCACCGGATCCATCGGGAAATCCGCGCCGGTGGACGAGCGCACGAGCGAACGGTATTCGCCCACGAGTCGGCGCAGCTGCTCCTCGTCGAGCTGCGAATCGTGCTCCACGCCGCTGGTCAGGCGCGTCGCGCCGAGGAGCTGCTCGAACTTGTGATGATCCACGCCCAGGACGACGTCGCCGTACATCTGCACGAACCGTCGGTAGGAATCCCAGGCGAAGCGCGGATTGTCACTCGCGCGCGCGAGTCCCTCGACCGTCTCGTCGTTGAGCCCGAGGTTGAGGATGGTCTCCATCATGCCCGGCATGGAGACGGGCGCGCCGCTACGCACCGATACGAGCAGTGGGTTGCCCGCGTCGCCGAAGCGCTTGCCACTCGCCTCTTCCAGGCGCGCGAGGTTGCGCTCGACGTCGTCGCGGAGCGAGTCGGGGACGGATCCATCGCGGAGGTACGCGATGCACACGTCACAGGCGATGGTGAACCCGGCAGGGACGGGGACGCCGAGATTGGTCATCTCGGCGAGATTAGCCCCCTTTCCGCCGAGAATCGCCTTCATGTCCCTGGTGCCTTCGGCCTTGCCGTTGCCGAAAAAATAGACGGAAGAATTCACTGGCGGCCTGGCGAAGATGGTCAGGTCAGCAACCGCAGCCGAAGCGGAGCTTGTCGGGATCGGTCGGAGGGGGCGTGGGATAGTCGCCCGAGAAGCAGGCATGGCAAAAGCCGTGCGGGCCGCCGGGAACGGATTCCAGCATGCCGTCGAGCGAGAGATAGCCGAGCGAATCCACGCCGAGCGACTCGCGGATCTCCTCGAGCGTGTTGTTCGCCGCGATGAGCTCCTCGCGGCTCGGTGTGTCGATACCGTAGTAGCAGGGGCCGGTGACGGGGGCCGAGCTGACGCGCATGTGCACCTCGCGAGCGCCGGCGGCGCGTACGAGCTGCACGAGGCCGCGCGTCGTGGTCCCCCGCACGATGGAATCATCCACCATGACGACGCGCTTGCCCTCGAGCACCTCGCGTACGGCGTTGTACTTCAGGCGGACCTTGGCGTCCCGGGTGGCCTGGGTGGGCTGAATGAAGGTTCGACCCACGTAGTGATTGCGAATCAGCGCCAGCTCGTAGGGCAGGCCGCTCTCCTCGGAGAAGCCGATCGCGGCGGAATTGGAGGAATCGGGAACGCTGAACACGAGATCCGCGTCGGGCGCCGGACATTCGCGCGCCAGGCGGCGCCCGAGCGCGCGCCGGGCGCGGTCCACCGACCCGCCGAAGATGCGGCTATCGGGGCGCGCGAAATAGACGTGCTCGAAGACGCAGCGATGCAGCTCCTGTCGCTGAAAGGGCGAGATCGACCTCTCGCCATCGGCGTCGACGGCGAAGATCTCGCCGGGCTCGATGTCCCGCTCGTAGGTCGCGCCGACGATATCGAGGGCGCACGTCTCCGAGGCAAACACGGGTGAGCCATCCAGCCGGCCCATGACGAGAGGACGCCACCCACGCGGATCGCGAGCGGCAAGCAGCGTGTCACCCATGACGACGAGCAGGCTGTACGCGCCTTCCAGGCCGCGGAGCGCGTCGGCAAGCCGGTCCTCCGGGCGCGTCGCCGTGGACCGCGCGAGGCGATGGACGATCACCTCGGAGTCCATCGAGGACGCGAAGATGGAGCCCAGGTCCTCGAGCTCGGCGCGAACTTCGCCGGCGTTGGTCAGGTTGCCATTGTGGGCGAGCGAGATGTAGCCGCCTCGCGAGCTGACGAGCACGGGCTGCGCGTTCTCGATGCTGGAGGAGCCGGCGGTGCTGTAGCGCGTGTGCCCGATGGCCATGACGCCCTGGAGCGAGTCCACCTGGGAGTCCGGCATGTCGGACACGAGGCCCATGCTCCGGACGCCACGGGCGCCGCCGGAACCGTCGACGGCCACGATGCCCGCCGACTCCTGGCCGCGATGCTGCAGCGAATAGAGGCCGAGCTTGGTCAGGTGGACCGAGTCCGGTCGATCACGAACACCGAATATGCCGCACATGGGTCAACTCACTGAATCTGAGGCGAGCGCCACGTCCTGCGCGGACGCGCTGCGCTGCATGATGCGTGGAATGGCCTCGTGATAGGCCTCGGCGAGGCGCGCCACTGGCGCGCGGCACGTCCGATCGCCGACCGCGATGTCCAGCGAGCCTGAGGCGGTGCCCACGCTGCCAATGATGGCGGCGGGCACGCCGTGGGCGCTCGCCATGTGCATCACGGCCGCCGGGTCTGACGTCGATACGATCACTCGTCCCTGCGCCTCGCCGAAGAGCAGCGCGCGGAGGGGAAGGTGCTTCCACTGCGAGAGATCGATGCTCGCGCTGGTCGGCTTCGCCCGGTCGAGCATCACGCACTCGGCCAGTGCAACGGCGAGCCCGCCGTCGGCGCAGTCGTGCGCCGAGCGCACGACGCCCTGGCCAATGGCTTCCAGGAGCGCGTCGACGAGGCGGCGCTCCGCCGCGAGGTCGCAGCGGGGCGGAGCGCCCGCCACCTCGCCGTGGATGCGCTGGAGGTATTCGCTCGCGCCCAGCTCGTCGGTGTTGCGGCCGAGCAGCACGATGGAGTCGCCGTCCACCGTGAAGTGCGATCGCGTGACGTGCGCGAGCGACTCGACGACGCCGACCATGCCGATCACCGGCGTAGGATACACGGCGCTGATCGGGCTCTCATTGTAGAGTGAAACGTTCCCGCCGGTCACCGGAGTCTCGAGGACCGTGCACGCCTCGGCGATCCCGGCGACTGCCTCACGCAGCTGATGGTAGACCTCGGGTTTCTTCGGATTGCCGAAGTTGAGGTTGTTCGTGATGGCGCGTGGCCGGCCGCCCGCGCACGCCACATTGCGGGCCGCTTCGGCAACGGCGATGCGGGCGCCTTCGCGCGGGTCGAGGTAGACGTAGCGCCCGTTGCAGTCGGTGCAGAGGGCGATGGCGCGATCGGTATTGCGGATGCGCACCACGGCCGCGTCGCTCCCCGGACCGACGACCGTGCCGGTGCGAACGGTGTGATCGTACTGCTGATACACCCAGCGCTTGCTCGCGATCGTGGGCGAACGAAGGAGCTCCTCGAGCGTCCAGGCCGGATCAGCCTCCTCCGGCCGCTCGGCGATCCGGCTGACGTCCCGCTCGCGGCGACTGCGAATGTCATCGCTCTCGCGCGCCTCCGGCGTGTACGTCGGGCAATCGGTGACGAGGCGGATGCCGGGGAACTCGGCGACGACGTGCTCGCCTTCGGTGACGCGGTACACCGGCTCGGCGATGACCTCGCCGATCACGGCGGCGGTCAGGTCCCACTTCTCGAGAATGGCGCGCACCTCGTCCTCATGTCCGCGCTTCGCGACGACGAGCATCCGCTCCTG
>DASTGQ010000102.1:0-13741 GCA_035718985.1 Gemmatimonadaceae bacterium | reverse complement strand
GAGCGCACCGGAGACCTCTCGATGATCCATCGCATCGTCCAATTCGCTCTTCAGCAGCGCTTCCTGGTGCTGATGCTGACAGTTTTGATCGTCGTCATCGGGGCGTGGTCGTTTCGCCAGATGCCGGTGGATGCCTATCCGGATCTTTCGCCGCCCATCGTTGAGGTCATCACGCAATGGCCCGGGCATGCCGCCGAAGAAGTGGAGCGGCTGATCACCGTGCCGGTGGAGAACGCGATGAGCGGGCTCCCGAACCTCAAGGTCACGCGCTCGATGTCACTGTACGGCCTGTCCGACGTGCGACTCACCTTCGTTGACGGGACCGACAACTACTTTGCGCGGCAGCAGGCCTTCCAGCGCATCCCCGACATCGAGGTGCCGGACGGGGTGACGCCGGGGATCAGTGCCCTCACCTCGCCGTCCGGGCTCGTGTACCGCTACGTGCTGGAGAGCCCCGACCGCTCGGCGATGGAGCTCAAGATCCTGCAGGACTGGGTGCTCGACAAGCAGTATCGCTCGGTGCCAGGCGTCGCCGACCTCTCGTCGCTCGGCGGCGAGACGATGGAATATCAGGTGCTCGTGGACCCGACCAAGCTTGCCGGTGCGGGGTTGTCCGTGGGCGACGTGGCCGCGGCGCTGTCGGCGAACAACGGAAATGCGGGCGGTGGGTTCTACGCGGAGGGCGGGCAGTTCTACTACGTCCGCGGACTCGGGCGCGTGAGCACGCTCGAGGACATCGGCAACATCGTCCTCAAGGTACAGAACGGCACACCCGTCCTCGTGAAGGAAGTCGCGGACGTCGAGATCGGCCATGCGCCGCGGCTCGGCCAGTTCGGCTTCATGACGCAGAACGACGCGGTGGAAGGGATCGTCCTCATGCGCACCGGCGAGCAGGCGCAAACGGTGCTCAAGCGCGTGGAGCAGAAGACGGCGGAGCTGAACAACGGCATCCTGCCGCGCGACGTGAAAGTGCGGCCGTTCTACGACCGCAGCGACCTCGTCGCGCTCACGACGCATACCGTGCGCGACAACCTGCTCCACGGCATCCTGCTCGTGGTCGTCGTGCTGATCTTCTTCCTGTACGACGTACGATCGGGGCTCATCGTGGCGACCGCGATTCCCTTGTCGCTGCTGTTCGCGTTCATCTGCCTCGACCTTCGCCACATCCCGGCCAACCTGCTCTCCATCGGCGCCATCGACTTCGGTATCCTCGTCGACGGCGCCGTGGTCATGGTGGAGAACATCTACCGGCAACTCGCGGAACGAGGCCACGCCGGCCGAGGCGTCCGTGAGATCATCACGGCGGCCGCGGCGGAGGTGGATCGTCCGATCGTGTACGCGGTCGGCGTGATCGTCGCGAGCTTCCTGCCGATCTACGTGCTCACGGGGCCGTCGGGGCGACTGTTTGAGCCGATGGCCGACACGACGATCTTCGCCCTCGTCGGCTCGCTCATCGTGACGCTGACGGTGATACCGGTGCTCTGTGCCCTGATCCTGCGTCGCGGCGTGCGCGAGCGTCGGAACGCGGCATTCCTCTGGGTGCTGGACCGGTACGAGCGCGGCCTGACGTGGAGCCTCGGTCGGCCGCGGGTCGTGATCGGCGCGTCGTGCGCGCTCTTCGTGCTCGCCATGGCGATCTTCGCGGCCGTCGGCGCCGAGTTCATGCCCAAGCTGGACGAGGGAGCGATCTGGGTGCGCGCGACCATGCCGTACACAATCTCGTTCGACGAATCGGCCAGGCTGGTGCCGCAGATCCGCGCCGTCATCCGCTCATTCCCCGAGGTGACGGTGGTGACGTCCGAGCACGGCCGCCCCGACGACGGCACGAACCCGACCGGCTTCTTCAATGCCGAGTTCTACGTCGGGCTCAAGCCGTACGGAGAATGGCACGGGAAATACCACAGCAAGCCCGAGCTCATCGCGGCGATGAACGAGAAGCTCTCCGCCTTCCCGGGGATCAACTTCAACTACACCCAGCCGGCGGAAGATGCCGTGGACGAAGCGGAGACGGGGCTCAAGAGCTCCCTCGACGTGAAGCTGTTCGGCGGCGACCTGCAGGTGCTGGAGGAGCGGGGCAAGGCGATCACGAAGGTGCTGAACGGGGTTCGGGGCATCACCCATGTCACGCTCGTCCAGGAGCTCGGCCAGCCGAGCCTCACGATCGAAGCCGATCGGGCGAAGCTCGCGAGATACGGCGTGAGCATCGCCGACGTGAACGGCCTCATCGAGGCGGCGGTCGGCGGCGCCGCGGCCACCCAGGTGGTGCAGGGAGAGCGAACGTTCGATCTCGTGGTGCGGCTGCAGCCGCAGTACCGCGGGACGCCGGAGCAGATTGGCAACATCCTCGTCTCCACGCCGTCCGGGGCGCAGGTCCCGCTCCGCGAGCTGGCGACCATCGCCGTCGGGACGGGCGCATCGTTCATCTACCGGCAGGACAATTCACGCTACATCGGCGTGCAGTACTCGGTGGAAGGGCGCGACCTCGCCGGCGCGGTGCAGGACGCGCAGCGACAGGTAGCCGACAAGGTGAAGCTGCCGGCGGCCTACCATGTGGTGTGGGGGGGCGAGTACGAGGAGTACACGGCGTCGCGCAACCAGCTCCGGCTCGTCATCCCCGTGACGCTGGCGCTGATCTTCCTGCTGCTCTTCGCGCTGTACCAGAACTTCAAGTTCCCGGCGATCACGGTGGCGGGCGTGATCCTGTCGGCGCCGCTCGGCGGCGTGCTCGCGCTCTGGCTCTCGGGTACGCCGTTCTCCGTCTCGTCGGGCATCGGGTTCCTCGCGCTGTTCGGCGTGTCCGTGCAGACGGCCGTGGTCTTCATCTCCTACGCCAACGAGCTGCGACAGCAGGGGCGCTCGATCATGAACGCCACGCGGGAGGCTGCCCTGCTGCGATTGCGCCCCATCCTCATGACGGGCCTCGTCGCGGCACTGGGGCTCCTGCCGGCGGCCCTGTCCACTGGCGTCGGCTCGGACTCGCAGCGACCATTCGCCATCGTCATCGTGGGCGGGCTGTTCTCCCGGCTCCTCATCAGCATCTTCCTGATGCCCGTCCTGTATGCCGCCGTGGCGCGAGAGGGCGACCAGCTCGAGGTCTGATGCGACACGTCATGCCGTCATGACCCACTCGGAGGAGGAAGCATGGATACGACGCTCGTCACGACCGCGCTCGAGCTGCCCGGATATCGCATCGTGCGCAACCTGGGCCTGGTGCGGGGCATCACCGTTCGCTCGCGGTCCATCGTCGGCAAGTTCGGCGCAGCGCTGCAGTCCATCGTCGGCGGCAACATCTCCATCCTCACCGAGCTGTGCGAGCACTCCCGCGCCGAGGCGTTCGAGATCATGCTCGCCCACGCGCGCGAGGTGGGCGCAACGGGCATCGTGGCGGTCCGCTACGACGCGACCGAGGTGATGGCCGGAGTCACTGAAGTGCTGTGCTACGGGACGGCGGTGGTCGCGGAGCGGCAGTGATGGCTTTGCACCGCACCGCGCTCTGGTGCATCGAGGCGGCGGCACTGTTGGCCGCGGCCGACGCGCGCGCCCAGGCTGCGCATCGTCCGCCGGCGCAGTCCGCCGTGCCGGCGTCCGCGCGGCAACTCGTGCTCGTCGTCACGCCGGGCTGGGACACCACCTCGGGCACCATGCGCCGGTTCGTACGTCGGGGCACTCGTGCGCCATGGCGCAGCGTGGGCGCCACCGTGCCGGTGGTGGTGGGGACGAACGGACTCGCGTGGGGTGACGACACACTCGGCGCGCAGCGAGACCCGCACAAGCGCGAGGGCGATGGCCGTTCACCCGCTGGCGTGTTCCCGCTCGATCGCGCCTTCGGCTTCGCGCCGCCATCCTCGATGTCGCGCGTCCGCCTCCCCTACGTGCCGCTCGTCGCAGGCACGGAGTGCGTGGACGACACGGCGTCGGTGCACTACAACAGCGTGGTGAATCGCGACCGGGTACCGAGGGTGGACTGGTCCAGCTCCGAGCACATGCACCGCATCGCGCAATATCAGGTGGGTGTACTGGTGGGGTACAACACCAATCCTGCGAGGAAGGGCCACGGGTCGTGCATCTTCCTGCACATCTGGGATGGGCCGGGATCGAGCACGGCGGGATGCACGGCGTTCGCGCGTCCGCAGGTGGACGCGTTGCTCGACTGGCTCGACCCGCAACAGCGGCCCGTGCTCGTCCAGTTGCCCGCCGCCGAATACGCGCGACTCAGGAGGGCCTGGGCGCTTCCCTGAGCGCCCAGGCCCGCTCTCACATGTTGAACTCCGCTGCGAAGGCGACGGGGAAGCTGAAGGTCTTCTCGCGCGAGCGGCTCTCCATCGCATCCGCCACGCGCTCGAGGCGCTTGGGGATGCCGAGGATCTTCTCCTGTGCCTTCTTCCCGAGCTCGTCCAGGCCGTCGAGCGTCTCGATCGCCCAGAAACGGATCTGCTCCTCGACGATCGCCAGGTAGTCGCGCGGGCCGTAGATGCCGGCGCGCCGGATCACGTCTGCCATCTCGCGGAAATGCGGCATGTTCACCCCCGGCATGTCGATGGAAGGCATGATCTCCGCCGCCGACTGGAGCGCCGTGTTGGGATCGCGCGCAAGCACTTCCTTGAAGACGGTGCGGTAGAACGTGTAGTGCCGCGCCTCCTCCTTGGCGACGTTCGCCAGCACGGTGCCGATGGTGGGCTCGTAGCTGCCGGCCAGCTTGCCGGTGTTGGCGTGGCTCACCTGGGTGGCGCGCTCCTGCAGCGTGGTGTACACGAACACGCGGTACGGATCCTTGTCCCACGTCGGCTCGAACCCGGCCTTGAGATACTCGAACTGCATCCGCTCGAGCACCGGGTTGTCGAGGATCCGGGTGTCGTGCATGTAGTCGTGGAGCACCGCGCCGTGCCGGTCCTCCTCCGCCGTCCAGAGATTGGTCCACTTGGACCAGAAGGTGTCTCCGCCGAGATACGTGGCGAGGAGGCGGTGGAAGTGCGGCAGCCCCTCCTCGGTGAGCATGTTGAGGGCGAGGGCCACTCGCGCCGGCAGGCTGATGCCAGCCGAACGGGCGCGCAGCTCCCTGATGTGGTGGTCCGGGTCGGTGTCCGGCGCCGGGGCGAGCAGCTCGCTGGGGAACCAGAGGATGCGCTTGGCCTCGTGGCGCTCCATGAGCTGGTGCACGACTTCCTCGAGGTCGGCGAGGACCTCGACCTTGGCGAGCGTTTCCGCGGATTCTGGCGTCATCATGGGCAATCTGGTGGGTGCGACGGCCAGAGACCAGCATAGCTGACCTTCGACCGTACGGGAATCCTACGGCAAACCGTGAACCGCTCGTCCCTGGCGAGGCGCCTTTACAGCACGCGCCACCGCCGGCACCTTCTCGCGATGACGGAGTCGACCAACTCCCCTCCCACCACCTACGCCCGCCGCATCGGCCTGTTCTCCGCGACGATGCTCGTCGTCGGCGGGATCATCGGCTCGGGGATCTTCCTGAACCCGGCGATCGTGGCCCAGCGGGTGGGATCCGGCCGCCTGATCATTCTGGCGTGGGCGCTGGGTGCGGGAATCGCCCTGCTCGGCGCGTTCATCTTCGCCGAGCTGGGAGCGCGGAAGCCGGCCGCGGGCGGCGGGTACGTCTATCTTCGTGACGCCTTCGGACCGCTCCCGGCATTCCTGTACGGCTGGGCGCTGCTGCTCGCCATCGCCTCCGGAGCCGCCGCCGCCGTCGCCGTCACCTTCGCGAACTACGCCGCGCCGCTGCTGCACCTGCCCGCGGGAGCGGAGCCGTGGCTGGCCGCGCTCGCCATCGTGCTGCTGTCGCTCGTCAACATGTTCGGCGTGCGACCGGGGGCGTGGACGCAGAACCTCTTCACCCTGCTCAAGCTCGCCGCGATCGCGGCACTCGTGCTCGGCGCCGTGATCGGTGGGCGGGCCGCGGCGCCGGCGGTCTGCACGGCGTGCTCTGCGCCGGCCTCCGCGGGCGGCGTGATCGTCGCCGTCGGAACCGCGCTCGTGCCGGTGCTGTTCGCCTATGGCGGCTGGCAGCAGACCAACTTCGTCGCCGAGGAGATGGTGAACGCCCGGCGCGACCTGCCGCGCGCGCTGGTGATCGGCGTGATCCTCGTCGCTGTCGTGTACCTCGCGGCCAACTTCACCTACCTGCGGGCACTCGGCGTCGCGGGTCTCGCCACGAGCCGCGCACCAGCGGCCGACGTCATGGGCGCCCTCGCGGGCACCACGGGCCGTCGCCTCATCGCCGCGGGCATCGCCGTCTCCACGTTCGGCTTCCTCAATCTCGTCATCCTCGTCACGCCACGGGTCTACCAGGCCATGGCCCGCGACGGCCTCTTCTTCGCGCGGTTCGCCGAGCTGCATCCCCGATCCCGCGCGCCCGTCGCCGCGATTGGCGCACAGGGCGTGTGGGCCATCGTGCTGCTCGTGTCGGGGAGCTACGGTCAGCTCCTCGACTGGGTCACCTTCGCCGACTGGATCTTCTTCGGCACCATCGCCGCCACGTTGTTCGTCTATCGCCGGCGCGAGCCGGCGGCGTCGTATCGCACGCCGTTCTTTCCGTGGACCGTGCTGCTCTTCGTGGCGGCGTCCGTTTACGTGGTTGCCGGGGCGGTGGTGTCGAATCCGGCGAACGCGCTGCGCGGGGCGCTGGTTCTCGCCGCCGGCGTGCCCGTCCATCTGTACTGGTCGCGACGTCGAGCACGTCGCGCGGTGCCCGGGACTCAGCCCGTCGTGTAGCTGCGAAGCCGCTGCAGCATCCGCGTATCCGTCGCCGTCGCGTCGTCCAGCTTGGGCGTCTCGATCACCTTGGGGACGACGTGCAGCCGCTCGTCCGTCATGATGCGCCGGAAGGGCTGCTCGCCGAGCGACCCTTCGGCGATCAGCTCGTGCCGGTCACGATGCGAGTCGAACGGCGTCTTGGAGTCGTTGAGGTGCATCACGCGAAGGCGAGCCAGCCCGAGCGTGTCCTCGAAGCGGCGCAGCACGCCGTCGTAGTCCTGCACCAGGTCGTAGCCGGCGGAGTAGACGTGGCAGGTGTCGAGGCAGACGCCGACGCGCGACCGCAACGCCGGATCGATGCGCTCGATGATCGCCGCGAGCTCCTCGAAGCTCGCGCCGAGCGCGGTCCCCGAGCCGGCCGTCGTCTCGAGGCAGAGCACGGTCGCGCCCGGCGCCGCGGCGAGCGACTCGCTGATCGCGTCGGCGTTGCGCCCTATTCCTGACTCGCGCTCGTCCATGAAGTTGCCCGGGTGCGATACGAGATAGTGCAGCCCGAGCGCCTCGCACCGCCGCAGCTCGGAAATGAACGAGGCGATGGAGCGCGCGCGCAGCGTGGCATCGGGGCTGGCGAGGTTGATCAGGTACGAGTCGTGGGCCATCGTGGCCGACACCGAGGTGGCGCCGAGTCGCTCGCGGAACGACGTGCACTCCTCGTCCACGCATTCACGCTCGGCCCAGCGGTTGGCCATTTTCGTGAAGATCTGCATCGCCGTGGCGCCGATGGCCGCGGCACGCGGCGGACCCTCCGGAACGCCGCCGGCCACGCTCACGTGCGCGCCGAGCAGGTCGCTCGGCGTGGTGCCCTCGTCGCTCACTCGGCCAGCTCGCTCGTCCGCCCGCGAAGCACGCGACCACAACGCGGACAGTGGATGTCGCCGGACTCGGCGAGCGCGTACTCGAACGCGCGGCCGCACGAGCACTCGGACTCGAGCCCCTCGTGTCCGCATCCGATGCAGTACTCGTCGTCCGCGTCGTAGGCGCGGAACCGGCCGCACACCGCGCAGCGCTTGGTCAACGTGCTCATGAGTGCTCGCGCAGCCAGCGTTCGGGGTCCACGGCGTGTCCCTTGGGGCGAATCTCGAAGTGGAGGTGCGGCTTGAGGTCGGGGTCCGACACGCCCACGGTACCGATCGGCTGCCCCTTCTTCACGGATGCGCCCGTGCGCACCGAGGCGGAGGCGAGCGACGCGTACACCGAGTAATCGCCCTCGCCGTGCTGCAGGATCACGGTGAGGCCGTACGTGCCGAGCTGACCGACGCTGACCACCGTGCCGGCCTCCACCGCCTTGACGCTCGCGCCTTCCGGCGCGGCGATGCCGACGCCGTTCCAGCGCGTCGTGGTGTTGTTCTCGTTCACGACGCGGCCGAAGCGATAGAGCAGGGTGCCGTCCACCGGCCAGTCGAGGCGGCCGGCATCGGCGGAGCGTAGCGTGCTCGCGGCAGCCTTCGGCGCATTGGCACGGCTGGCAGCACGGCGCCGTTCCGCCTCGATGCTGGCGATCACGTTGCCGAGCCGTGCCTCCGACTCGCGGATGCGGGCGAGCCGGGCCTGGATCTGCTTCGTCGAGCGCTGGGCCTGCTCGAGATTCGACGAGCGGCTCTTCGTCAGCGCGGCGAGCCGCTCTTCCTCGCGCTGCTTCTCGCTCCGGCTGTCGGCCACGGCGTCACGCAGCTTCACCAGCTCCTCGCGCTGGTGGCCGATGTCGTCGCGAAGCTTCTCGACGCCCCGCACGAGCGCACGGTCGTGGACGGCGATCTCGTGCAGGTACTTGTAGCGCGCAATCAGCTCGCCGAAGGAACGGGCGGTGAGGAGCGCCTCCGCCGTGTACATCGGCCCGCGCTTGTAGATCTGCACGAGGCGCCGCTGCAGGGTCGCGCGGCGCACCAGCAGCTCGGACTCCGCCGAGGCCAGGCGCTCGCTGGTTTCGTCGACGACGGTGCCGATGGACGCGATCTGCCGGTCGAGCGTCTGCAGCACGCGTTCGGTCGCAGCCCGCTGCCGGTCGAGGTTGTCGATCTCCTCCTGCAGGTCGTGCACGTTCCCCTGCAGGTTGGCCATGCGCTCCTCGAGCGCACTGCGTTCCCGCCGGATGCGGTCCAGCTCCTCCTGCTGCGCGCGGTTGCGCGCATCGGCCGACTGCGCGCGGACGGTGGAAGGCAGCACCAGCGCGAGCGCCAGGGCGAGCAGCAGGGCCACGCGCCCGTTCATACGCTCCGCAGGTGCCGCCCGACCGAGATGGCGCTGCCGATCAAGCCGATCGCCGCGCCGAACAGCAGTCCGAGCGCGGCCGTGCGCTCATCGAAGAAGGTGGTCTCGACGATGTACCGGTTGATGAGGAGGCTGGCGATCCACGTGAGCAGCAGGGCGAGCAGGCCCCCCGCGACCCCCTTGGCGAACCCCTCGAGCAGGAACGGCCGCCGGATGTAGGAGTCGGTCGCGCCCACGAGCCGCATGATGGAGATCTCCTGCGCGCGCGAGAGCACCGCCATGCGGATCGTCGCGCCGATGATGATCACCGATACCGCGGCGAATGCGAGGCCGAGGACGACGCCGGCGATGCTGGCGATGTTGCGGAGGCGATAGAGCTTGGAGATCCACTCCTCGCCGTAGCGCACATCATTCAGGAATGCGTACGCCTGCACGCGAGCCGCAACGCGCTTCACCGTTGCCGGATCGCGCGAGCCGGGCTTGAGCCGGATGTCGATTGACGCCGGGAGCACGGCCCCCTCGAAAACGTCGCGGAACTCGCCGAGCTCGCTCTTCGCGCGAGCGAGCGCCTCCGCCTGGCTCACGGTGCGTGCGGAGAGCACCTCGGGAAATCCCTCGATGTCGGCCGTGGCGCCGTCCACGAGCTCGGAGGGAGTGCCTTCGGCGACGAAGGCGCGGATCTCCACGCGGTCGTCCAGCTTGTCCAGCGCCTGCCGGATGTTCAGCGCCACGAGCCCGAACAACCCGAAGGCGAACAGCGAGAAGGCGATCGTCGTCACGCTCAGCGCGCTGAGGAGCGGCGAGCGACGGAAGGTGATGAAGGCGTCGCGGAGGGATCGCATCAGATCTCCATCGCCTCCTGCGGGGGCACGTGTTCGGCGGAGTCGTACACGACCGCGCCGCGATTCATCTCGATCGTGCGGAGGTCGCTGCGCCGGATGAGCTCGAGGTTGTGTGTCGCCATCAGCACCGCGGTGCCGGCGGCGTTGATCTCGCGGAGAAGCTGGAAGATTCCGCGCGTGGCGCGATCGTCGAGATTGCCGGTCGGCTCATCCGCCAGCAGCACGAAGGGGTCGTTCACGAGCGCGCGTGCGATGGCGACACGCTGCTGCTCGCCCCCCGAGAGCTCGCGCGGATACGCCGTCCCCTTCGAGGAGAGCCCGACCTGGCCGAGCACGCGCGCCACGCGGGGTGCGATGGTGGCCGGTGCGGCACCGGTGCACTCGAGTGCGAAGGCGACGTTCTGCTCGGCGGTGCGGTTCTCCAGCAGGCGAAAATCCTGGAAGACGATGCCGAGCTTGCGTCGAAGGCGCGCGACGTCGCGCTTGGTGGCATCGAGCGAGCTGGTGCCGCTCACGCGCACTTCTCCCACCGTCGGCCGCTCCTCCAGGTACACCAGGCGGAGGAGCGTGGTCTTGCCGGCGCCGCTGGGGCCCGTGAGGAACGCGAACTCCCCCTTGCCGATGTGGAGCGAGACGTCCTGGACTGCGGTGCCGGTACGGGGGTAGGTCTTGGTGACGTGGGTAAACCTGATCATGCGCCCGGTGAAGCGTTCAGCGCTCCATCGTCGCCCAGCTCGAGCAACTGCTGCCAGCTCGTACGCGCCGTCACGGTGTCGGCCACGGCCTTGAGCAGGCCGATGAGGATCGGTCCCAGCAGGATGCCGGCGAGACCGAACGTGTAGACCCCGGTGATGAGCGCGATGAACATCCAGTAGAAGTTGAGCACCTTCGACCGATCAGCGGCGATCTTGGGGCGAAGGTAGGTCGAGATGAAGACCGTGTTGACGAGAGTGCCGATCACGAGCATCGCGATGGCGGGACCGACCGCGTCGCGGAAGATCACGAGCCAGATCGCGACGGGCACGTATACACTCCACGATCCAACGATCGGAAAGAAACCAACGATGAACGAGACGACCGCCAGCGCCCCGGCCAGGGGAACCCGGAACGCCAGGTTCATCCCGAGGATGATGAGCGACTTCAGCGTCTGGGTGAGCAGCGTCGAGTAGATGGCACCGTAGAGCACGCCACGTACGTTGATCTCGAGCGCCGCCCGCAGCTCCTCGTAGCGAGGCGGGATCTTGGCCGCCAGGTATCCGCCGATGACCTCGGCCTCGATCAGGATGTAGAAGGCCGTGAACAGGAACACCGTGGCCGCCACCGAGAATCCCGCTAGCGCCGCCTTCACGACGGCCGGGATCCGCGTGCCATATGCTGTCGCGTTCGCCACGAAGTTGGCCACGACGTCGGCGGCATGCGCGTTCTGGAGAAAGGGCAGGCGGCTCACCGATGCGTCCACCTTGGCCGCGATCTCCGGCTGGTGCCGGCTTGCATAGCCGACCACGTCCGCCAGCTCGCTGTAGCTGTACGCCAACACGAGAAGCACGGGCAGGATCACACCGATCAGGGCGAGGATGGCCGCGAAGCTCCGGTTGCCCACGTGCTTCAGCAGCCAGCGATAGACTGGCCGCAGGTAGAAGCCGATGACCACGCCGAGGATGGCCGCGATGATGACCGACCGCACCATCCAGAGGAACAGCGCGAGCACCACGGCGCCAAGGAGCGTCGTGATGAGGATGCGTCGCACTTCGGGGAGGGTGAGATCGCCGATCCGGGAATTGGTGCGCCGCTCGACCCGGCGCCGTTCGTTGCCGTCGTCCGCGCCGCTCTGGAGGGCTTCCGTCATGTGCTCAGGCGAAGTGTCCGCGTCGCGTATGGGAGTCGAGATCGGGCTTCACGACACGCACGATCTCCGAAGGAGAGACACCAGCCACGTCGCGAAGGACCACGTCGCCACGCTTCACATCGGCATCCACTACGACCTCGGCCAGCTCCTGCCGCCGCGGCCCGTGGACCCAGGCGAGCTCGCCGTCAATCAGCAACCGGTCCTCGGCATCTGCCGGCGCCAGCCGAACCTGCGGCCCTCGCTCCGGATCGCTGAGCCGGGTGGCGACGAAGCCCGCCACCCGCAGCGGCTTGTTGCGTGCGTCAGGCACGACGGTCGGCGAGGCCGCCCACGGCGACGTAGCCGTCGTCGAGCCGCATCAGCAGGCGGCGACGGTGCAAGCCGTCCAGCAGGCGCGCCGCGTCATCCTGCGGCGCGCCGATGGCGGGCGCCACGTCCGCCGGCAGCGCGCGACCGAGCTCGTACACCGTTTCCCACGCGCGGCGCTCGCGATCGTTCACCGTGCCGACCACGCGGCAGCCGTCGTCCGTCTGCAGCACGAGCGCGAGGCCATGCCGCTCCAGCACGCTCTCGATCGCATCCCAGTGATCGTCCGTGACGCCGCGGAAGAGGAAGTACGCCTCGCGCTGCACCCGCTCCTCGGCCACGGAGCGCAGCAGCAGCTTGGCCACCACCTCGTCGGCACAGGAGAAATCGATCATCCCCACGTGGGAAAAGTCGATCACCGTGAGCGAGCGCTCGCGCGAGTCCGCGAGCAGTGCCTCGATCTGTGTCCGCACCGCGGCGCCGGTAGGACGCGTCACCAGATTGGAATAGAGCTCACACGAAAGCGTCTGGCGCAATACGGAGCTCACGTCGATATGAATCATCATCGCGGGCCCCCGGAGACCCGCTCGGCTAAGGTGACCTGAACCTGCGCTCCCGGGAAGGGTGCGAGGCCTTCCTGGAGCGGTACGTCCTCGTCCCACGAGGGGATGAGGGCGATCTTCGCCGTTCCGCTGCGGACGCTCAGCTTCGCGTCCCAACGTGATATGAATCTTCGGACTCCTGCAATCCCCTGGCCGCGACCGGGATCACGAAACCGGCTCACGCCCCTGACCACCGCGTCCTCCAGCGCCTTGCCATCATCCCAGCGATCGTCGAGCACGCGGCCCGGCGCGCTCTCCAGCGATTGCCGGAACCCGAGGCCGGCGTCGCACACGGCGACGACGACGACGCGACGGTTGCCGAGGCGCTTGCGCCAGGTATAGGCCTGCACGGCTACCCACCCTCCGCGTCCGGCGTGCTCCACGATGTTCTGGCAGATCTCGGAGAGCGACATCGCAAAGCCGACGGTGGCCTTGGCGTCGTAGTGCAGCTCGGTGGTGAGGATGCGCGTCGCCTGCTGCTGGATACGACCCACCACGTCGTGCACGTCCTCGCTCTTCACGACGGGCGTGATCTCGAGCAGCACGCTCGACTCGCCGCCGCGCACGCGTGGCACTGCGCCACTCAGCTCGAACAGCTCGTCTGCGTACTTGAAGAAGCCCGCGCGCGCCCAGTAGCCCGCCGTCTCTTCCGCCTCGGGCACGGCGAGCGTCGGGCGCTCCGCGCGCGTCTGGCCGAGCGTGAGCAGCGCGGTCAGACCATACGGCGACGACCAGCGCGTGTGCCGCGCGTCCAGCAGCAGCCTGGCGTCCGGGGGAACGGCCGCGAGCTGTTCCACCACCTGCTCGAACGTGTGATCGTCGAGCGAGGGGGGCACCGTGATGACGCTGGTCACGAGAGGCTGAGTTCTCCGCGCAGGTGGGCCGCGAGTCCGGTGGCGCCCCGGTGCCCGACGTTCCGGGCCGCGGCCCGTGCGGCCGCCGTCATCGCGTCCGACAACTTATCACCGGCGACCATCCGGGAGAACCAGGTTGCGCCCCAGACGTCCCCACACCCCGTCGGATCGCCCGGACCGGGGACCGGTTCGGCTGGCACGAGTTCTGTGCGGATGGCGCCGGGCAAGCCCGTGCCACCGCGTGGCGCTGTCGCGAGGCCGCCACGCCGAGGGAGGTCGCCGATCCGGTCGAAGCCGGGCGCCGCGAAATACACC
>DASTGQ010000101.1:0-7992 GCA_035718985.1 Gemmatimonadaceae bacterium | reverse complement strand
CGGGACAGACGTGGGCGTTGGCGCCGTAGACGCGCTCGAGGCCGGGAATGTCGGGCCATACGTCACGCAGGCCGATGGCGAGGAGCAGCCGACGCGCGCGCAGCCTGCCGCCGCTGGCGAGCACGAGCTCGAAGGTCTCGTCATCGATCCGGTGCACGGTCTCGCAGATGTCGTCGACGAGCGTGGCACCGGCGTCGCGCGCCTGGTCGCGGCCCCGACCGCGCAGCTCGGCAGGACGTACGCCTGGCATGCCGAGGAAGCCGTTCACGCCGCGCGTCTCCCAGTTGCGCGGATCGCCGGAGTCGACGAGGACGACGCGGTGAAGGTAGCGCCCAAGCCAGATGCTCGCCGACAACCCCGCGGGCCCTCCACCGATGATGGCGACGTCGAGCTTGTCGTCGTCCTGTTGTCCATGTGTTCCCGCGTCCGCCATTCATGTCTCCCTGCGTGTGTACGCATGCAGGAGGCAAGAAGGGTTCCGGTCAGCGTCCGGCGTCCTTGAGGCTTCCCGGCGGAACGAGGTACATCGCGCGCAGCGTCGCACGGTCGGTCTCGCCGATGACCGACGTCGCCGCTTCACTGTACATCACGCTGGAGGGATCGCTGGCGTGGTTGAGGCCGAGGGCGTGCCCGACTTCGTGACGGATGATGCCACCGACGACGACCGGCGTGAGCGTCCGGCCGGCGCTGTCGCGCATGGCGACGTCGACACGTGCGTGCGCGATGAGGTAGTCACTTCCCTGGAGGCGCTCGGTGACGCCGATGCGCTGGCCGTCGCTGTCGGGGAACCGGTCGACCCAGCGGATGGCGATGTCGGCGGAGGTGGAGTCGAAGATGAAGGTGAAGCGCAGCGGAAAGCCGGCCTCACTCCATTCGTCGAACACCTCACGCGCGAGCTGCGGATACTGCGGGCTCCATGCGCTGAGCGACGAGACGGGTTCCACGTACACGCGCAGCGCGTTGGTGGTGCGGTCGGGCCAGCGGTAGAGCGTACTGTCCTGCTCCGTGAGGATCTCGCCGAGGTAGGTGCCGGCGGAGAGATTGTCGACGCGGCGGCGCAGCTCGGCGGGGCTCACCGACTGGTGCAGGCCGTCGAGGGCGAGCGCCTTGCGCACGACGCCATGCGCGATGTCATCCTCGGTGAGGATGGTGTCGCGCGCGGCCTGCGCCTGGAAACGCGCGCGGCGCGCGAGTGTGTCGCGCGCCGCAGTGATGGAAATGAAGGCGGCCAGCGCGGCGACGACGCCCGTGAGGACGACCTCGACGCGGAGGCGAGCTATCGGACGCCTCCCGGCGGCAGCGTATAGAGGAGGCGGATCGTGGCGCGGTCAGCGCTCGACAGCTCGCGGACGCGCACGCGCGGCGCCATGATGCTCGTCGGATCGTCGGTGTGGTCGAGGCCGAGCAGGTGGCCGAGCTCGTGGAGCGCCATGGCGCGCATGGCGTCGTCATCGAGCGGGCCGCCGTTGTGATGGTGCACGGCGAGCACGATGTCGGCATCGGTGATCCACCAGTCGTCGTCGCGTGCCCAGCGCGTGCGCCCGCTGATCGGCTCCTCGAAGTGATCGATGAACGTCACGTGGACGTCGGCGTGTGCGGAGTCGCTGCTGAAGGCGAGGCGCACGGGCAGCTCGAGGGAGTCCCACGAATGCACGGCCTGTCGCACGCCCTCGGCATACGCGTCGTGCCAGTCGTCGATATCGGTCGTCGGCTGGATCCAGATGCGAAGCGGCTTGCCGTGGCGATCGGGCCAGCGCGCCAGGGCACTGTCACGCTCGGCGAGCATCTCGCCGATGTACGTCCCGTTGCTGCTCTCGCTCAGGCGCCGTCGCACCTCGGCCTTCTCACGCTCACGCTCGGCGGCGCGAGGGGAGAAGGGCCGCTCCACCACGCCACCACTCGCGATGGTCGTGCGACCATGCGGCGCATGCGCGCTGGCGAACGGCACCGAGATGAGGAGGAGGGGGGCCAGGAGGAAGACCCGGAGGCGGGAGCGGTGCAGCATCGGGATTCTATGGTCGAGGCGGTCCTGTGGCTGGAGCGTCGAGGAAGTCACCGACCAGAGCGAAGAAGCGCTCCGGCGTCTCCCAGAACGGCATGTGGCCGGCGTCGGCGAGGAGGGCAAGACGTGCGCGCGGCAGGAGTCGGCTCAGCTCGAGCGCGACGGCCACGGGGAGCGCGTCCTGTTCACCGTGAAGGACGAGTGTCGGTGCGGAAAGGGCACGCAAGCTCTCCCGAAAGTCATACCCCGAACTCCGCAAATGTGCCGCGATTGTGGCACCGGTCACGCTCGTGCTCTCCGGCGGCGCGAAATCGGCGCCGAATGCCGGATCGGCGAACCATGACGGATAGCCGGCGCGGCTCTGCGCGGAATGAATGGCCGGATCCGGCTCGCCGAGCAGGGGATACGTGCGCTCGAGGATGGCGCGATTCTCCGCGCTGGCGCGCGCGAGCGCGTTGGCCTGCAGCGCGGGCATCCATGCGCTCGTCGGCCCGACCGCATTCACGGTGACGAGACGACGCGTGCCGGCGAGATCGCGCGAGACGCCGAGCATGGCGACGAGACCGCCATAGGAATGTCCGAGCACGTTCCACTGGCGGATGCCGAGTGCGCGGCGCAGCGCGCCGATGTCATCGGCATCGTCCGTGATGCGCGCCGTCGACGCATCGGCCGGCGGTGGCGTGAGGCCGCGCCCGCGCTGGTCGTAGAGGATGACCTGGCGGCGGAGTGCGAGCGGCGAGAGCGACGGCCAGAGGAGCGTGTGGTCGTAGATGAGCCCACCGTTGACGAGCAGGAGCGGCGGCTCGCGCCCGACCGGCGGCGAGGTCCAGACGGCGAAGTCGAGCCCGCGCGCGCGGACCGTCATGCGCTCGAGGCGTGGAGTCGGACCGAGGGAGCGGCGGAAGGCGAGGAAGGAATCGCGGGGCATAGCCCGCAATATGTCCGCCCCGAGTAGACAGTGCGTAGCAGGAAGTCGGGAGTGCCACGGCAAGGCTGAAAGTCTACGCTGTAAGTCGTAAGACTGGATCGTAGTGAAGCGCGGTCTTACAACGCCTCGCACGCGGCTGGAATGGAACGGTGAGGCGGAGCGAGAATGCGGTCCATGCCTCGGTGTGGCGGAAGCAACACGGGGCGGCTATGCAACGCAGTTGCAGTGCCGCCCCACCGGTCCATTGTGACCTCGCTCCCATGCCCCTCACTGAGCGAGGAGCTACGAGCGGAACCTCGAGCCTTCAGCCGGAACTTTCAGCTTTGCCGTGGCACTCCCGACCAGTGAACTGATCACTGAGTCAACTGCGTGAAAAGCCGGCGAGGATATCCTCTCGTGTCATCGGCAGATGTGCGTCGCCGCGCGCGTCGGGCTTGGCGAGCAGGGTCTGCACGATGTTGATGTTGCCCTTGGCGAAGAAGTGGGCCGAGGCGGTCATGTAGAGGCGCCAGGTGCGGAAGACGCGCTCGCCGGCGATGGCGACAGCGCGATCCTTCTCGCGCACCAGGCGGTCCACCCAGGCGCGGAGAGTGAGGGCATAATGCTCGCGCAGGCTTTCGGCGTCGCGCGTCTCGAATCCCTCGGCTTCGGCAGCGGCGATGACGGCGTGCAGTGGGCCGAGCCGGCCGTCGGGGAAGACGTACTGCTCGATGAAGGCGTTGCGCTTCCAGAGCCGGCTCTCCAGCCACGTCCAGGGCGTGGCTGGATGGGCCGCATCCACGCTGACGATGCCGTGGTTCAGCAGGAGGCCGCCGGGCATGAGGGCGCGGTACAGCGACGCGAAGTACGTGGGGAGGTTCTCCACGCCGACGTGCTCCACCATGCCGACGCTCGAGATCTTGTCGAAGCGCAGGTCGCCGAGTGCGCGGTAGTCGCGGATCTCGACGCGGCAGCGGTCGCTGAGGCCGGCCGCCTCGATCCGTTCGCGCGCCAGCGTGGCCTGCGCGTCGCTCAGCGTGATGCCGAGCGCCGTGACGCCGTAGTGCTCGACGGCGTGCATGATGAGCGCGCCCCACCCACAGCCGACGTCGAGCAGCCGCTCTCCCGGGTGCAGCCGGAGCTTGCGGCAGACGAGATCGAGCTTGGCGCGCTGTGCCTCGTCCAGCGTGTAGTCGGGACGGTGGAAGTAGCCACACGAGTACACCATGCGCTGGTCGAGCCAGAGCTGGTAGAAATCGTTGCCGACATCGTAGTGGTAGCGGATGGCGGCGCGATCGCGCGCCGCCTCGTGGCGCTTGCCGACCGGTTCCACGTAGTGCTCTGCGCGGGCGTCGTGCACGGATGGCGCCGGTTCGCCGGTGGGCAGCGCGACGAGGTGACGGAGGATGAATGCGAGCGTGCGCGGCGAATGGAGCCGCGCCGCGATGGCATCGCCAAGCTCGGTAGCCGACTCCAGGTCGCCCTCGACGTCCATGTCCCCGGAAAGGTAGGACTCGACGATGGACAGCTCGTTGGGCGGAAGGAGCATGCGCCGGAGGGCACCCCGGCGATTGATGCGAAGGGTGAAGGTGGAGTCGGAGCGACCGCGCTCGATGCTGCCGTCCCAGTAGCGCACGTGCATCGGGCGCATGGCGACAGGGCCGAAGAGTGCCCCGACGATGGCCCGTGCGTGGCGGATGGCGCTCTCATCGCGCCCCCGTGAGGGCGGACGACCAGCCAGCGTGGGTGCGGGAACCTGTGGTGATCCGGTGGCAGCGCGAGACGCAGCGGCCGGATGAGCGGACGTCGAAGAGCGTGACTGTTCCATGGCGAGCCTCGGCGCCGATGTGGGGTCGGCGCATGGGTTGGTTCGGCCGCCGAAACCGGGGTGAACCGCTGCGGTCCGGCAGGCCGCCTATCCGGCTGATGCGTAGGCCGTGCCAGCGTGTCGGGCAATCCGGTGCCGAGGTTGCGGCATTCGCCCGACAGGCCGAGGATAGGCACCTGCTGACATTCGATCATCACCCGCACGCCGAGGCTCGATGTCACGCTCGTTCCTGCTTGCCACGCCGTACGTCCTGCTCGCCGCCACGGCCGTGCTTGCGCCCGCGGCGACGAGCGCCGCGCAGGGTCATCCACTTCCCTTTGCGGCGGGCGAGCGCCTCGAGTACGTGGCGCGCGCGCCACACGGCCTCAAGGGGAAGGCGACGATGTGGGTGGAGGGGCCGGAGGCCGTCCGCGGCGTTCAGACGCTGGTCCTGCGCTTCGATTTCGCCACGCGCGTGGGGTTCGTGCGGATCTCGGATCGCACGACATCGTGGCTGGACCCGGTGCGATTCGCGATGCGGCGCTACGACAAGCAGGAGGTGCGCTTCATGGCGCGCCACACCGAGCACGTCGACGTGGATCCAGTGACCCGGGAATGGGCGGAGGCCGACGGTCGCACGGGCAGGAGCCCGACGTCGGCGCCGCTGGACGAGCTCTCGTTCATCTACTGGCTGCGCACGATGACGCTGGCGTCCGACTCGACGATGACCGTGGAGCGCCACTTCGACCCGGCCCGGAACCCGACAATCATACGTTCACTCGGGCCCGGTCATGTGGAGACGCCCCTTGGCACGTTCGCCACGCAGGAAGTGGAGATGCGGGTGCGGGATGCCCGGAACTACAAGGGCGAAGGCGTGATCCACTTCTCCTTCAGTGACGACCCCTGCCGTCGTCCCGTGCGGATCGAGAGCACGATCCCCGATGCGGGGAAGGTCGTGATGACCCTGGAAAGCGCGTCCCCTGTCGTGGCCGGGTGCGCGCCAGCGACGCGTTGACGTGCGCGCGCCGGTGAGCCTGTCGGGAATATTCCTCGCCCGCGTGTACGCCGGCGCCGGGAATCTTTCCACGGAACGCCCGACACCCGGCAGGAGTTGAAAGCGCGACTGTTCCCGTGTCGAGCGCGATGACCGCGTTCGAAACGCGGGAGACCCGGAAATGACGAACCTCGATCAGATTCGCCGTCGGTCAGTGGGGAAGGCACCTCTGTTCACCGTCCTTGCCGCCGTGCTCGCCCTGGGAACTGGAGCCTGGACGCTCTACGAGGAGCAGCTCGCGCTGCAGCCGCAGAGCAAGCTGTGGGTGGAGGGCACATCCACGATTCGCAGCTTCAGCTGCCAGGCGAGCGAAGTGCGGGCCACGGTGGACGCGAACGGCACGAACGCCGTCGCGCGGCTGATGACGGGAGAGAAGGCAGTGCACACGGTCAGCGTAGTGGTGCCGAGCGAGAAGCTGGACTGCGGCAACGGCACGATGAACGAGCACATGCGCAAGGCCATCAAGGCCAATGACAATCCGACGATCGCCTTCAAGGTCACGAGCTACGACCTGGCCAGGGAAGCGAACGGCGTGAGCGGCACCCTGAACGGTACGCTGTCCCTGGGTGGCCAGACCAAGACCATCGCGGTCCCGGCCAAGGGAACGGTGACTGACGGCGCACTGCACGTGACGGGCGCGTACGAGCTCGCGATGTCCGACTACGACCTCACGGCGCCGTCGCTGATGTTCGGCCGGATCAAGGTGCGCGACAAGGTGACGGTGAAGTTCGACCTGCTGCTCAAGAGCTGAACGACTGAAGCTGAACGGCTGGAACTGAACTGTTCGGCGGACCCTCGGCATAACCCCATCGGAGACTGAACCATGTTGTCCACTCGTCTACTGCTCCTCGCGACCCTCGCCGGCGCCATTCCGGCCGCCGGGCAGACGGTCCGCCTGGCCTCGGCCCAGCCCGCCGACAGCACGGTGAAAACCGACAGCACGGCCAAGGCGAAGCCGGCCAAGCCGCTGCGCTACGTCGCACCAGCTCAGGAGATCCAATACATGCGTCCCGCCGACCAGCGGGGCCTGAACATCTTCGAGTCGCCCAAGGAGGAAGGTGTACCGTACGAAGGGTTCAAGCTGAGCCTGGGCGGGGCGTTCACGCAGCAGTACCAGAACCTGACCCACCAGAACACGGCGGCGCCAAAGCTGGTGGCCAACGTCAACCAGAACCAGCTCATTCCGATCGGGCAGGGCTTCAACAATGCCGTCGCCAACCTGTACGTGAACGCGCAGCTCGCGCGCGGCATCCGCGTCGCCCTCGAGAGCTACCTCTCGGCCCGCCACCACCAGGAGTCGTGGGTGAAGGACGGCTACTTCCTGATCGACGGCTCGCCGATCGAGAACGCGACGCTCGACAAGATCATGCAGTACGCCACGCTGAAGGTGGGACACTTCGAGATCAACTACGGTGACGCGCACTTCCGTCGCACCGACAACGGGCAGGCGATCTACAACCCGTTCGTCGGCAACTACATCATGGACGACTTCACCACCGAGATCGGCGCCGAAGCGTACCTCCGCAACAGCGGCTACCTCGCGATGGTCGGGATCACGGGCGGCGAAGTGCGTGGTCAGGTGACGGCCCCAGGCAAGCGTGGCCCGAGCTACCTCGCCAAGCTGGGCTTCGACAAGAAGCCGACCGAGAACCTGCGTGTCCGCCTGACAGGCTCGATGTACAAGACCGACCGCTCGGTGAACAACACGCTGACGAGCGGTGACCGTGCCGGCTCGCGCTACTACGACGTGCTGGAGAACACCAGCTCCACCGAGACGGCGAACGCCTGGTCGGGCGCCATCCAGAGCAAGATGGGCAACATGGTGACGGCGTTCGTGGTGAACCCCTTCCTCAAGTACCGCGGCGTCGAGTTCTTCGGCAACGCGGAGACGATGACCGGCGCCGGTGCCGCCGAGCTGCAGCGTCGCACCCTCCGGCAGTACGCCGGTGACCTGCTCTATCGCTTCGACAGCGATCACCTCTACGTTGGCGGCCGCTACAACCTCGTGAACGGCAGGTTGCCGGGCATCACGAACGACATCTCGGTCAACCGCACGCAGCTCGGTGGTGGCTGGTTCGTGACGCCGAACGTGCTGGCGAAGCTGGAGTGGGTGAACCAGAAGTACAACGACTTCCCGACGACCGACATCCGGAACGGTGGCCAGTTCAAGGGTGTGATGATCGAGGGAGTGGTGGCGTTCTAACTGAGTAGGTGGGTAGGTG
>DASTGQ010000100.1:0-3528 GCA_035718985.1 Gemmatimonadaceae bacterium | reverse complement strand
CGACGCTGGACCTGCCCCTGTGGCTGCGACTTCCCGCGGTGGGGATGAGCACGCCGGGGGTCGAGCTTCATGGAGCAGCGCACCTCGCCGACCTCGTGCGGCACTCCGTGGTCCCGATGACACTGCTCGCGGCGATCGGCGCCGCGGGAGTGGCGCGCTACGTCCGCACCAGCGCGCTGGACGTGATGCGCTCGGACTGGCTGCGGACTGCGCGAGCCAAGGGCGCGAGTGAGCGGCGGGTGCTGGCGCGGCACCTGGCGGCGAACCTGCGAGCCCCGTTGCTCACGCTCTTCGCGCTCGCACTCCCCGGCACCGTGGCCGGCTCGGTGTTCGTCGAGACCATCTTCGGCTGGCCCGGCATGGGCCGGCTCATGGTCACCTCCATCGTCGCGCGCGACTATCCCGTCGTCCTCGGCTGCGCCGCGACTTACGGCGCGCTCGTGCTGCTGGCGAATCTGGGCGCGGAGCTGCTCCTGCCCTGGGCCGACCCGCGCGTGCGATGAGCGCTCTGCGCGCGCGCCCTGGGCGTATCACACGGCGGGAGAGCGTGCCTGCGATCGCCCTCGCCCTGCTCGTCATCGGCGTGATCGCCGTGCCGGCACTCGCCACTCACGACCCGCTCCGCATCGAGGACGTGCTGGCGCGGCGGCTCGTGCCGCCCCTCGCGCACGACCTGCGAGGCGAGTTCCACCTGTTCGGCACCGACCGCTTCGGACGCGACCTGTTCACGCGCATGATGCTCGCAGGACGACTGTCGATGCTCGTCGGTGTGCTCGGGGCGGGCCTGGCGGGTGTCATCGGCACGCTGGTTGGCGCATTCGCCGGCTGGGCGGGCGGTGTCATGGACCGACTGCTGATGGCCATCGCTGATCTGCTTCTCGCGCTGCCCCGCCTCGTGCTGCTGCTCGTCGGCGTCGCACTCTGGTCGCCGGGCGTGAAGACCGTGCTCATCGTGCTGGCAATCACCGGCTGGATGGGAATCGCGCGGCTGGTGCGCGCCGAAGTGATCGCGGTGCGCGCGCGGCCATATGTACCCGCTGCGTTTGCCCTGGGCGCGTCGCCGACACGGCTGCTCTTCCGCCACGTGCTCCCCAACGCCATCGGGCCGGCGGTGGTGGCGACCACCCTCGGCGTCGGGAACGCCATCCTCCTCGAGAGCGGGCTCTCGTTCCTCGGACTCGGCATTCAGCCACCAGCGCCGAGCTGGGGAAACATGATCGCCGGCGGCCGGGACCTGCTGGTGGTGGCGCCCTGGGTGGCACTCGTGCCCGGCGTGGCGCTCGTGCTCACCGTCCTGGCAACCAGCCTGCTGGGTGACGCGTGGCGCGACCGGATGGCGGGAGAGCGCGCGACGGAATGACGTCGCGCGCTAGCGCACGAGTATCGTCACGATCTCGCGGGGTGCCGCGTCGAACTCGACGGCATCGTCGATCACCTCCAGCTCTCCCAGCGGCGCCTCGTCGAGTCGGGCGCGGACGGCACTGGAGATGGATCGCCCGAGCTTCCAGCGACCTCGCACGGTCTCGTCGCGCGCGTTCACGCATCGCAACGCGATCCACCCGTCCTGCCGAGCGGGATACGCCGCGCTGAACGTCAGGCCGTCACCCTCCAGCTCGAGGCCACCGGCGCGAAGGGGCTCGCGAAGGTTGTAGCGCAGCGATTCGCCACGCAGTGGCAGGAGGACGTCCTCAGCCAGTTGCTCGATGTGCTGTCGCGTGCGCCAGTCGTCGGCACCATGCAGCGCAAAGGCGAGGCGTGCCTGCCAGGGTCCGATCGCCTGCGCGCCGGGTGTGGGAGCCGGCCATCCGGCGTGTCCCGGACGTTCCGGGAGATCGGCGCGCGAAAGCTGGCCGACCGCGCGGAACAGCGTCACGAACACCGCGCCGTCTTCGGCGCTCTCGTATTCCGTGAGCCCGTCGGAGAAGACCGTTGCACCGACCTGGGGACCGAAGCGCGCCACCCAGCGGTGCAGTGGAGCGGTGGGCACCAGACGTTCGTCGCGTTGCTCGTTCTCCGGGACGTGCATGGGCTCGCGACGTACGGGCTGGAAGGCCGCATCGGCGACGGTGAAGGCGCCCGCGAGTCCGGTTTCGACACGCAGCCGCAGCCGGTGATCGCCATCCCGGTTGACGCCGTCGAGGAGGATCCGCATTGCGCGAAGGCCGGCGTCGAGCTGCAGTCGAATCGCGCACGTTCCGCGGCCCCGACGGCCCTCGCCCAACGTGTACCGAAACGTGATCTCGCCGCGCAGGGGTCCACGCTGCGTCACCGAGACTGCTCGCACTCGCGGATCCGCGAGGGACTCCCGCGGAGCCGGTGTGTACAGGTCTCCGGCCTCGACATGCTGCTCGAGCGCAAGCAACCGTCGTACGACCCGCGCGGTCGCGCGGTCTTCCACCGTCACCTCTCCTTCCGTCGAGACACTCACGCGGAGCAGGCCATTGTCCAGCGCGGCGGCATCGGCCCGGACGGGGCGTGGCACTGCTGCGCGAGCCCCGCGCCGCTGCGGCCGTGTCTCCACTCCGTAGCCGGCCAGGCTGTCGACCCAACCGAGTGCCTGCACTTCGACGACGCGGTCGGCGCGAGGGTAGGCGCGCGGCGCTTCGGTGAGTGCAACGGTCTGTCGTCGGGACAGGATCTGGAACGGCATTCCATCCACCCCCCACGGCAGTATCCGTCGCGGACTGCCCTGACGTGCAGCGGAGCCCGGTCCAACCGCTATCGAGGCCACCGTGGCGGCGAGCGTCAACTCGACGACGCCACCGCGCCTGCGTGCTGCGGCGTTCCGCAACAATACCATCGGGTGCGCATCGTCGAGCGCAGCGCGCGCCTCGTCGCGATCGTGGCCCGCGAGCGCCATCAGGGCATTCTCACGCAACCCGTTCGTCTGCGACTCGGCGGCACGAAGCCGCTCATCCATGGACGACGCGACGGCATCGATGGACGTTCCGCAGAGGGTGTCATGCGGATGTGACTGCAGGACAGTGCGCCACGCCGCGTGAAGGTTGGCACGGGTTGCCGGATCGCCCCCTCCCTCGGTGAGTGCGACCCACGGCTCGGTATCGCGCACCAGGGCGCGCTCGGCCATCGCGTTGCGACGCTTCTGGGAGGAGCGCACGCCGAAGGTGCCCTGGAGCGTCCACGCGTACCCGTACGAGTCCCGCAGCTCGCCTTCCACGATTGGCAGGGCCACATGGGCTGCCCCGTCGGCGATGCGCGCGGCAAGGTGGCGCAAGCTGCTCGCTTGCACGCGTGAAGGCACTGCGGCAGCGGCCAGGGCGGCGACCGCGCGATGCTGCGCCGCCTGGCGTGCGTGATGATCGGCTCCGTTGAGGAGCAGCACGACGCCCGTCGCGGACCGCGGCGACATCACGCTCGCGATCCGCGTCCAGCGCTCGCGCGCTGCGCGTGAATCGACCGGCAGTGAGCTGCCGAACTCGTAACCGTCCGGCGGGAGCGAATACAACGGCACCGTGGCACCCGACGGCCCACGCCAGAGCGCCGTGTCACCGGCCGGCCAGCGCCTGC
>DASTGQ010000099.1:0-5155 GCA_035718985.1 Gemmatimonadaceae bacterium | reverse complement strand
GACACCCTTCCGGCGATCCAGCGTGCGCTCGCCGACGCCGATATCGACGGTTGGCTCCTCTATGACTTTCAGGGGACGAACCCGGTAGCCGGCGGAATGATCGGTCTCACCGGGATGGTGACGCGCCGGATCTTCGTCTGGATCCCGGCGGAGGGCGTGCCGAGCGCGCTCGGGCACGCCATCGAGCCCGGGCCGTGGCGGAAGTGGCCGAAGCACTGGCCGCACAGCACGTACAGCTCGTGGCGGCAGCTCGAGGACTCCGTACGCGCCGTGGTGCGCGAGCGCCGCGTGGCCATGGAATACTCACCGGGCGATGCCGTGCCGTACCTGGACCGCGTGCCCGCGGGCGTGCTGGAGATGGTCCGCGCGGCCGGCGCCAAGGAAGTGGTGTCGTCAGGCGAGCTCGTGTCGCGCTTCTATGCCGCGTGGACGGACGAGCAGATCGCGTCGCACCTCCGCGCGGCGGAAGTCATCCGCCAGGTCGCGCTCGATGCCTTCACCCTCGCCGGCCAGCGCGCGCGCTCGGAGCGTCCAATCACCGAGCACGAGCTGATGGAGTGGATGCAGGGCCGCTTCGCCAAGGCCGGCCTCCTTTCTGACCATGGGCCCAACGTGTCGGTCGGCGACAGCGCCGCCAACCCGCACTACGAGCCCTCCGCCGAGCATCCGCGGGCCATCAGGGAAGGCGACGTGGTGCTGATCGACCTGTGGGCCACGGAGCCAGACGGCATCTACGCCGACCAGACGTGGATGGCCACGGTAGGTGCTCCCTCCGAGCGGGTGCAGGAGATCTGGCGCGCCGTGCGCGATGCACGCGATGCGGCGATCGCGCTCGTGACGGAGAAGGCCGCCGCCAACGAGCCCGTCCGCGGCGCCGACGTGGACGACGCGGCGCGCGCGGTGATCGAGTCGCGCGGTTTCGGGCAGTACTTCACCCATCGCACCGGCCACTCCATCGACGCGCGCTCGCTGCACGGCGCCGGCCCGCACCTCGACAACCTCGAGTCGCGCGAGGAGCGGTTGCTCATCCCCGGCGTCGGCTTCTCGATCGAGCCCGGCATCTACATCCCCGGCGAGATCGGCGTGCGCAGCGAGGTGAACGCGTTCATCCAGCCCGGCCGCGCGGTGATCACGCCGTCGGAGTACCAGCGGGAGCTGATCGTGGTGTGAGAAGGGCGGTTCTTCAGCTTGTCGATTTTTCGGTTCGCGGCCGGCCTCGGGACGCATGGGCTTCCCAGGGCCGGCCGTAAACCGAAGAACTGATGAACCGACGAACCGATGAACCGACCAACCGCAGTTTTCAGGTCTGGCTCGCGCCTTGCCTTTCTCCACACTGCACCCCCGACCGCTCATCCCGACAACGTGATTCCTGCCGCATCGCGCGCCGTCGCGCTCCGACTGCCCATCCTGCTTGCCCTCTCGTCGCTCCTCGTCTCCGCCTGCGGTGACTCGGGAGGTTCCGGGGGCCGGACGGCCAGGAAAGGGTCAGCCAAGGGCGACGTGGATGAGGTGGCGACGGGGCCGGTCGTGATCGGCAAGCCCGACGCGGCGTACAAGGTGGTGAGCGTCGCTTCGCCGGCCACCGTGAGCGGGACGGTGCGGCTCAAGTCACCGCTGGCGCCGGCGCCACCGACTCCTACGGGCGCCGACAGCGCGCTCTGCGGCACGAGCATCGCCGACAGCTCCGTGAGCGGCAAGGACACCACCGGCCTCGCCAACGCGGTGGTGTGGATCGAAGGGCTGCGCAGCGGCAAGCCGCTTCCGATCGAGCGGCGGCTCGAGCTGGAGAGCCTGAACTGCCGCCTCGATCCGCGCGTACAGGGCGCCGTCGTCGGGAGCGGACTCAATGTCCTCGGGCACGACGCCTTCCGCCAGCACCTCCGCTTCATCGCCGCTGGCGATACCGCCGCGCGCACCACCGTGCTCCTCGGCGCCGACGAGCAGGTCATTCCGACGAACCTGCCGTTCGCCACACCCGGCATGGTCATCGTGCACGACGTCGACCATCCGTGGCCGCGCGCCTACATCGCGGTGTTCGACAACCCCTACTTCGCCGTGACCGGTGCCGATGGCAAGTTCACCATCGAGGGCGTCCCGCCGGGCAAGTACACCCTCGCCACCTGGCACGAACGCACCGGCAAGCACGAACAGCCGATCGAGGTGACTGCCTCGGGCGCGGTGAAGGTGAACGTGGAGCTGGAGGGGAAGTAGGGCGCGTAGACGTGAAGGGTGAGACGTGAAGGGTGAGACGTGAAGGGTGAGACGTGACTGCAGTGGCAATTACGTCTCACGTCTCACGTCTCACGTCTCACGTCTCACGTCTCACGTCACACGTCTCACGTCTCACGTCTCACGTCTCACGTCTCACGTCTCACGTCTCACGTGCCGTCACCTCAGCTCCGCCCGATACAGCTTCTCGTAGATTCCGCCACCGAGCGAGAGCGCCTCGTGCGTCCCTGATTCCACGATGCGCCCGCGCTCCAGCACCAGCACGCGGTCGGCGCGACGGACCGTGCGCAGGCGATGGGCGATGATCAGCGTGCTGCGCCCCGTCAGCAGCTCCTCCATCGCCTCTTCCACCAGGCGCTCGCTCTCGTTGTCCAGGCTGCTCGTCGCCTCGTCGAGCACCACCACGGCGGGGTCCTTGAGGAACACGCGCGCCAGTGCGATGCGCTGACGCTGCCCGCCCGACAGTTTCACGCCACGCTCGCCCACCAGGGTGTTCAGTCCCTCCGGCAGCCGCTCGATGAACTCCATCGCGTGCGCGGCGCGTGCGGCCTGGAGCACGTCCGCCTCGCTCGCGTCGGGACGCGAGTAGGCGATGTTCTCGCGCACCGAGCCGCTGAAGAGCGCCGGCTCCTGCGGCACGAGGCCGATGGAGCCGCGCAGGTCGGCGAAGGAGAGATCGCGCACGTCCACTCCGTCCAGCGTGATGTTCCCTGACGTCACGTCCCAGAACCGCGGAATCAGCGACGCGATCGTGGTCTTGCCGGCGCCCGAGGGACCGACGAGCGCCACGACCTCGCCCGGTGCGATGTCGAACGTGACGTCCTCGAGCGCGAGCGGCAGCTCGGGTGTGTAGCGGAAGTCCACGTGCCGAAGCGACACCGCGCCGCGCACGGGGCGGCACAGCGGTCGCGCCACTTCGGGCTCGGCGACCGTGGGCTCGGCCTGCAGCAGGTCGAACACGCGCTGCGCCGCGCCCACCGCCTCCTGGTAGCTCCCGAACAGCGATGCCAGTGAGCCGACTGCGGCCGCGACGGTGATGGCGTAGAGGAGGAACTTCACCAGCGCGCCTGGCGTGAGCGCGCCCTCGAGCACGAGCTGCCCGCCCTGCCACAGCACCGCCACCACGCCGGAGAAGGCGACGAATCCGACGACGCCGAACAGCAGCGCGCGATGCTTCGCCCGTTCCACGGCGCGGTCCACCACCTCGCCGAGGAGGCCGCTGTAGCGCCGCACTTCCTCGCGCTCGCGGACGAAGCTCTGCACCGTGCGGATCTGCGAGAATGCCTCGTCCGCCGTGCCCATCGCCTCCGCCACCTTGTCCTGCACGCCGGTGCTGGCGCGACGCAGGCGCCGCCCGAAGAAGAACGCCGAGCCCACCACCACCGGCACCACGGCGAGCGTCGTCGTCGTGAGGCGGGGATGGGTGAGCGTGAGGAGGATCAATCCGCCGACGAGGAACAGCGACTGCCGCGAGAGCTCGGAGATCCACGTCGCCATGAGCGTCTGCAGCACGGCGAGGTCGGACGAGATGCGGCTCGTCAGCTCGCCGGAGCGCCGCTCGGTGTAGAAGCCGGGCGACAAGCTCACCAGGTGCGCGAACACGTCCTCGCGCAGCTTCGCCACCACCCGCTCCGCCGTGCTCGTGAGCAAGTAGACCTGGATGAAGTTCATCACGCCCTGCAGGGCGAACGCGCCGACGAGGAACAGCGCGATGCGGTCCAGCAGCGTGCGGTCGTGCTTCTGGAAGGCGGCGTCGAGCAGGCGCTGCACCACGGCGGGAAAGGCGAGCCCCACCGCGGCGGCGATCACGAGGCACACCGCGCAGATGAACAAGCGCCCACGATACGGGCGGACGCGCGGCAGGAGGGCCTTGAGCGGCGTGGGAGCGACCGGTCGGCGCGACTTCGCTGCCTCCGGGGGTACGACCGAAGCTGTCACGTCAGTGAGTTGCCGCTCCAGTGGCGCGAAGCCGGCGCCGCACCGTATCGAGCGATTGGTTGAGCGAGTGTCCGGCGCGTGCCATCGTCTCGATCCACTCGAGCAGCTCGTGGTGCGGCTCCTCGCGGATTCGTGGCGCCGCGCCCCAGTTGTCGGATGTCCAGATGCGCACGCGCACCGTGCCCCGCTCGTCCGGCGCGCCGATGAGCAGGAGACGCTCCGGCTCTCCGTGGCCCGGTCCCATGAGCAGCGGCAGCTCGTCCGGCGCGTCGCTCACGCGACCGCCCGATCCACCACCATGGCCGCGAACAGGAGCGCGAGGTAGAGCAGGGAATACTTGTACAGCGACCACGCTGGCTTCACGAAGTCCTCGGCGCGCATGACGCGGATCACGCCGCGCAGCAGCCAGCCGCCGAGCGCCGCCGCCATCACGAGGTAGGGAATGCCCAGCGCGCCGAACGCCACCGGCAGGAGCGTGAGCGGCAGCAGGATGAGCGTGTACCAGAGCATGTTCCGCATCGTCTCGCGCTCACCCCAGACGAGGGGGGCCATCGGCACGCGCGCGTTCCCGTAGTCGCGCTGCTTGTTGAGCGCCAGCGCCCAGAAGTGGGGCGGGGTCCAGTAGAACACGATGAGGAAGAGATAGACGGCCATCAGGTCGAGCCGCCCCGTCACCGCCGCCCACCCGACCAGCGGGGGGAACGCGCCCGCCGCGCCGCCGATGACGATGTTCTGTGGCGAGCTGCGCTTGAGCCACCGCGTGTAGATGAACACGTAGGTGTAGAACCCGCCGAGCGCGAGCGCTGCCGTGAGCACGTTGGCGAAGTGCGCGAGCAGGAAGGTCGCGGTGGTGGCGCACAGCACGCCGAAGGCAAGCACCGCCTCGGCGCGCATGCGCCCGCTGGGGATCGGGCGCAGCCGCGTGCGCGACATCCGGTCGTCGATGTCGCGGTCGATGTACATGTTCACCGCATTCGCGCCGCCGGCC
>DASTGQ010000098.1:0-7389 GCA_035718985.1 Gemmatimonadaceae bacterium | reverse complement strand
GCCATTCCAGACCTTCGAGGACCAGCGCAGCGGCGAGACGCTCGGTCGCCTGCAGAAGGCGCGCTCGGATACCGAGAAGTTCATCGCCGCGTTCGTGAACATGGTCTTCACCACGCTGGTCGGCGTGATCTTCGTCATGGTCTACGCCTTCAAGGTGCATTGGGCCATCGCGCCGGCGTTCCTCCTGACAGTCCCCACGCTCGGCATCCTCAGTTCGGTGCTGAGCAAGAAGATCAAGGTCATCCAGAAGGTCATCGTCGCGGAGACCACGGCGCTCGCCGGCGCCACCACCGAATCGCTGCGCAACATCGAGCTCGTGAAGAGCCTCGGGCTCGCCGAGCAGGAGGAGAAGCGCCTCAACGCCACGACGGAGAAGATCCTCCGCCTCGAGCTGAAGAAGGTCAGGTACCTCCGGTCCCTGAGCTTCATCCAGGGGACGGCAGTGAACTTCCTCCGCACGTGCATCCTGTTCCTCATGCTCTACCTGATCTTCCTCCAGCAGATCACGGTCGGGCAGTTCTTCTCGCTGCTCATCTACTCGTTCTTCATCTTCGGCCCCCTCCAGGAGCTGGGAAACGTCATCAACATCTATCGTGAGACCGAGGCATCACTCGCCAACTTCGACGAGATCTTCCTCATCCCGGTGGACCCCAAGCCGGCGCACCCGGTGGCGGTGGACGACCTCGAGCAGCTCGCCTTCCGCAACGTGAGCTTCACCCACGCGTCGGCGTCCGCGCCCGCGCTCGCCGACGTCTCGTTCGAGGTGCGGCGCGGCCAGACCGTCGCCTTCGTCGGACCGAGCGGGGCGGGGAAGACCACGCTCGTGAAGCTGCTCGTCGGGCTCTATCGTCCGGGCGCGGGGCAGATCCTCTACAATGGCGTGCCGAGCGACCGCGTGGACCTCGACCGGTTCCGCGAGCGCATCGGCTTCGTCACCCAGGACGCGCAGCTCTTCAGCGGCAGCATCCGCGAGAACCTCCAGTTCGTCCGTCCGGGCGCAACGGACGCGCAGTGCCTCGACGTGCTGCGTCGCGCGGCGGCCACGACGCTGCTCGCGCGCGCCGACAAGGGGCTCGACACGGTGATCGGCGAGGGCGGCATGAAGATCTCCGGCGGGGAGAAGCAGCGCCTCTCGATCGCCCGCGCACTCCTGCGTGATCCCGACCTCCTCGTGTTCGACGAGGCCACGAGCGCGCTCGACTCGCTCACCGAGGAGGAGATCAGCCGCACCATGCGCGACGTTGCCGAGGCGGCGGACGTGATCACCGTGCTCATCGCGCACCGGCTGAGCACCGTGATGCACGCCGATCGCATCCACGTGCTCGAGCGTGGTCGCATCGTCGAGGAGGGCCGCCACGACGAGCTCCTCGCGCGCACGGGACTCTACTACGCGATGTGGCGCCAGCAGGTGGGCGAGCGCCGCACCGTCACGCCCCCACTCGGCGTTCCTGCCCAGCCCCGAGTGGCGGTGGGGGCAAGCTAGGTCTCATCGGATTCGAACAGCCTGCGAGGGCGCGGCGGGCGCTACTGAAACGGCAGGAACCGTCCTCGGAGGACCGACGCTCCGCGTGCTACGGCAGGCGCTACGGGCGAAATCTGCGCACAGCGGAATTCTGACCGCTCTTCGGTCTGCACGTGGTCATGTCGTCCCTTCGGCCGGCGAGCCGCTCCAGATGTGTGCACGCGAAGGTGAGCAGCATCACAACCGCATCCCTCGCAGTTTGAGTCCACCTCCGCATCCCGCCACGGCGCACTCGGCGGAGTCTGAGGTGTAGTAATCGTCAAGTCGCGCTGCGAAGCTAACTTGCAGCGAGCACTACCAGTGGCACGTCGCTGGCTTTATTCCCCACCGATGAACGCCCCTCCTCTCCACGACCGGCAGCCGGTCACCCTGTCCAACATGCCCGCCGCACGGCCACCGCGCCCGCCCGCTCCGGCGTCGCGCGCCGCGCAGCGTGACGCCGCGGCGGCCGACGTGCTGGCCGTGCAGGCCTACTCGCGTGTTGCTGCCGCCGTCATCGCCGTCATGGTGCAGCTGGGGATCGGTTACCGCTTTGGCCGGCTCACCGATCCGAGCATGCTGCTCACCTTAGCGCTCGGGTACGTGGCATTCGTCGGCATGCTCGCCATCGTCGTCGAGCGGCGCCGTCGAGCCATTCCATCCGTGGTCACGCTCGCCATCGCTGGCGACCTCGCCTGCATCTTCTCCATGACGTGGGCCGGCACCACACCGGCGCACTACGATCGCGCCCTCTTCGGTGCCGTGATCATCATCCACGTCGCCAACGTCTACTTCGGCCAGCGCCAGGCCTGGCGCGCCGTCGCGCTCGCTGCCGTCGGCTACCTGTTCCTCTTCGCCGTCGCCTGGCACAGCGAGCTTCTCGTGGACCGCATGGAGCAGCTCTGGACGGTGGTCGTCGGCGCCGCCGGCACTGCGCTCATCATCGTCCACGCCGGCACCGTGCGTCGCCGCCTGCGCGCCATCGTGCGCCTGTTCGAGCGCGCTGAAGAAGGCGACTTCTCGCAGTCCTACGACGAAGCTGCCGACAGCCGTCCCGATGCCATCACGCGCGTCGGCCGTGCGTACAATCGCGTGCGCACCCAGCTCGCGAGCATGGTCCTCACCGACCCGCTCACCGGCTGCCTCAATCGCCGTGGCTTCGACCAGGCACTCGCGCGCGAGGTCGCGCGCTCCGAGCGCGCCGGCAGCGACATGGCCGTCCTCGCGCTCGACCTGGATCACTTCAAGGAGATCAACGACGTCCACGGTCACCTCGTCGGTGACGAGGTCCTCCGCGCCGTCGGCGCGCTGCTCATCCAGACCGCGCGCGCCGGCGACATCGTCGCGCGCATCGGCGGCGAGGAGTTCGCCGTGGTCCTCCCGGACACGTCGAGCGCCAGCGCGTACAAGGTGGCGGAGCGGATCCGCGAGCTGATGGACCAGCACCAGTTCTCGCCCACGAAACCCACGGCCGAGCCGCTCCACATCACCACCAGCATCGGCGTCGTATCCGGCTCTCCCGACCTCGGCGACGACTACATGGAGCTGTTCATGGCCCGCGCCGATGCCGCGCTCTATCACGCCAAGCGCACCGGCCGCAACCGCGTCCGGACCTGGAGCAACGACATGGGCGCCGACGCCAGCGACCCGCGCCAGCTCCCCTCGCTCTCCGAGTCCGCCCAGCACCGCGTACTGAATGGATTCTGACAGCCAGGTGAGAGCAGGACTTTGCGTGAGAGGTGAAGCGTGAGACGTGAATCGTGACAGCGAACGCAGTCACGTCTCACGATTCACCTCTCACGTCTCACGCAGGCGTTCTCAGTCGCCCCTTGAGCTCCCCGAGCACCGTCCCCACCACGGCCAGGCACTTCTCCAGCGCCTCCACGGTGTGATCGCCCATGTGGCCGATCCGGATCGTCGTGTCGCGGTTCTTCCCATAGCCGGATCCGATCGTGTAGCCGCGCTCACGCACGGCCCGGGTCACGGTCGCTGACGGCATCGAGGAGGGCAGCATCACGCTCGTCACCGTCGGCGAGCGATGCCCCGCCCGCGCCGTCACCCGGAACGCCTCGCCGAGCTGCCCCGCGAGTGCGTCAACCCAGGCATACGTCCGCCGCGCCATCTCGGTGTGCCGCGCCCAGCGTGCCTCCATCCCCTCGGCCACGATCGCCGCGAGCTGCACGTCGGCCGCGAAGAAGAGCGGGATGGCCGGCGTGTTCGGCGTCTGGTGCTTGGCGGCATACGCCTCGAACTCCACGATGTCGAAGTAGAGCCCCCGTCCCGTCGACTCCGGCGCACGCGCGATGTACTCCGGCGACGCCACGGCGAACGCGAGCCCGGGCGGAAGCGCGAGCGCCTTCTGCGAGCCGGTGAGCGCGAAGTCCATCTCCCACTCGTCGAATCGCAGCTCGGCACCGCCCACGCCCGTCACCGAGTCCACGAGGCACATTGCCCCGTGTGCACGCGCCAGGCGCGTCGCCGACCGCACGTCGGTCAGCGCGCCGGTGGACGTCTCCGAGTGCGCCACCGTGACCGCCGCATAGCGTCGCGCCCGCAACCGCTCCTCGAGCTGCGACATCTCCACCGTGTCGCCCCAGGGCACCTCGATCACGTCGGTCTCGCGCCCGCACGCGGTCGCGATGTTCGCGAACCGCGCCGAGAAAGCGCCGTTCACCACGGAGAGCACCGGCCCGGGGGGTGCGCAGCGCACGGCCGCTTCCATCAGCCCCGTCGCCGACGAGCTGCTCACGTACACCGGCCGCTTCGTCCCGAAGATCACGGCCAGCGAGTCCTGCAGCCGGCCGAATATCGACTCGAACGCCGCGCCGCGATGCGGGATCATCGGCTTCGTCATCGCCGCCAGTACCTCGGGTCGCACCTCGGTGGGGCCCGGGAAGAAGAACGTGCCGTCCTGCAGCAGTCTCGAAGTCATGCCAGCGCGAGCTCCACGATCTGGTCGAAGGAATCCACGGCGAGGTCGGCGCCCGCCACCACGGCGGCGCGCGTCGCGAAGCCGGTAAATGCGACGAACAGGTCCACCGCCGGCTTCATCGCGAGGTCGGTGGCGCCATCACCCACGCCGAGCACTCGTTTCGGCAGTGCGAGCTGCTCGACGACCGTGCGCTTGCCCTCGCTCGTCGTCAACGGTGATGACGCATCGTAGCCGGCGTACCGCCCTTCGGGAGTGAACGTCACCGGCACGGCGTGCACCTCGCCGTCGGCGATGCCGAGCGACGACGCGAGGGGCAGGATGGCCTCACGAATGCCTCCGCTCACGAGCACCACTCGCCGCCGCGATTCATGCAGCCGCCGTACGGCGTGTGCCGCGCCCGGAGCCAGCATGCGCTTGTACATCTCCGCCAGGGCGGCCACGTCGTCGAGACCCGGATTCACCAGCTTCAATCGCTCGCCGTACACCGACGACAGCGGCAGCTCGCCGCGCATCGCGCGGTCGGTCAGCGACGCCACCTTGGCACCGAGTCCGCCGTCGCGTCGCGCCGCCAGCCAGTCGATCCCCTCCACCCCGCTCAGCGTGGAGTCCACGTCGAGCACCACGCTCGCGTAGCCGCGCTCCGTCACAGCACGTTCCCCGGTGCGAGGATTCCCGCCGGATCCAGCTCCCGCTTCACCGCTTCCATCCCACGAAGCTGCAGTGGCGTCATCTGCAGCGGCAGCCACTTCCGCTTGAGCTTCCCGATCCCGTGCTCCGCCGCTACGGTGCCGCCCAGGGCCAGCACCTCGCGCAGCGTCGCCTCCACCACGCGCTCGATGCGCCCGAGCTCCTCGGCATCGTGCGCGATGAAGTTCTGGTGCGGGTGTCCGTTGCCCGCGTGTCCGTAGATCACCGCCTGCGCGATCCCCGCCTCGTTGGCCAGCGCGCGTGCACGGCCGATCGCCTCGGCCAGGAGCGGGTACGGCACCGCCCAGTCGGTGGAGACCTTGCGCCCACCGAACGCGCGCCGCGCATCGCCGCGCTCGTTCATGTGCGCCGGCACCGCGTGCCGCACGCGCCGCGCCTCGCGCAGCGCCGCCTCGCCCTCGTACACGCGTGCGTCGTCCACGAGGCCGTCGTGTCGCTCGGCGAGCGCTAGCCAGTCCTCCAGCACTGGCGCCGTGCCGACTGGCGGTTCCTCCTCCACGTACACGAACGACGCGGCGTCAGGCGCCCAGTCGCGCGAGCCCTCCGCGCCGCGCACGATCTCCAGCGCCAGACCGTCGAAGTACTCGATGCACCGTGGATGCAGCGCTGCGCTCTCCCGCGCGGCCGTCACGAACCGCAACGCGGCCTGCTCGCTCGCGAACGGCATCGCCAGCCCGATCACCTGTTCCGGCAGGGGCAGCAAGGCGAGCTCCGCCTCCACCACCACGCCGAGCGTCCCCTCGCTGCCCACGAACCAGTCCACCGGATCGTGCGCGAGTGCGTAACCCACCGTGTTCTTCTCCAGGCGCGGCCGACGCAGGTGCTCGAGCGAGCCATCCGCCATGGCCACCGTGAGGCCGACGACATGGCGCCGCGTGGCGCCATAGCGCAGGCTCCGCGCTCCCGATGCATTGCACGCCACCGCCCCTCCGATCGTGCATTCCTCCTCGCTCGTCGGATCGAGTGGCAGCAGCAGCCCCTCCGCCGCGCACGCGCGCTTCACGTCGGCCAGAATCGCTCCCGGTTCCACGCGCACGGTGCGACGCGCCGAATCCACCGCCGGCAGGCGGTCCATTGCGCGGAGCGAGAGCAGCACCCCACGGTCGGTGATCGATGCGGCGGTCGTGCTCGTCTGGCCGCCGGCCGGCGTCACCGGCGTGCGCGACGCCGTGCACTCCGCGAGCAGTGTCGTCACCTCCTCGCGCGACGTCGGCCGCGCCACGCCCTCCGGCACGAGCACCAGCCCGGAGGCGTCGGACGCATGCGCCCGACGCACGTCCACGTCGCGGTCGATCACGGTCGTCATGGCGGGCATCGTCAGCCGTCGCGAAAGCGCACGACCGTCGCCGAGCTCACGTCGGGCAGCTCGAGCAGCGCCTCCCGCACCGCCGGGCTCACCGTGCCGTCCACGCTGATCGCCGCCAGTGCCTCGCCACCCTGCGCCAGGCGCGCCTGGTGGTATTCGGCGATGTTCACTCCCGCGCCGCCGAGCAGCGTGCCCACGCGGCCGATCACGCCCGGCACGTCGTTGTTGGTGAGGATCACCAGCGTCTCGCGCGGCGCCACGTCCACGTGGAAGCCGCCGATGCGCGTCAGCCTTGGCGTCGAACCTTCCGGGGCGATCCCGCCGACGGCGAGCTCCTGCATCGCGCCGGCGAGGCTCACCTGCACGGCGTACGCGTTGCCGAGCGAACCCGACTCCGAGCACGCCAGCTCGATCCCGCGCGACTCGGCCAGCGAGCGCGCGTTGATCAGGTTGAGTCGCTCCACGTCCACCGTGCCTTCCAGCACGCCGGCCGCCGCCGACGCGAGCAGTGCATCCGCACCTCCAGCCAGCTCCGGCCCGAAGCGCAGCGAGAGCCGCTGGACGGTGCGCACGCCGCGGTCCGCCAGGATGGCTCGCGCCACCGCGGCTGCACGCCGCGCCACGAACAGCGCCGGCTGCAGCGAGCGCAGGTCACCCGCGCCCGCACCGGCGACGTTGATGGAGCGCGACAGCTCCCCGTGCAGCAACGCATCCCGCACCGCGGCGCAGGCGTCCACTGCGACGTTCCGCTGTGCTTCCGCGCTCGATGCGCCGATGTGCGGCGTGAGCAGCGTGTGCGGCGCGCGCCGCAGCGGGTGATCGGGTGCCAGCGGCTCCTTGGTGAAGGCGTCCACGATGGCACCGCGGAGCTGTCCGCTCCCCAGCGCAGCCACCAGTGCTCCCTCTTCCACGATCCCGCCGCGCGCCATGTTGATGACGATC
>DASTGQ010000097.1:0-8789 GCA_035718985.1 Gemmatimonadaceae bacterium | reverse complement strand
GTCATTCCCGTTACCTGACGCAGGGGCGTGATGACTACCGCCGGGTCGCCGACGACGAGCACGCGCAGGCGATCGGGGTGCAGGTGCGTTTGCGCGGCGGCGAGCACGTCGGCCGCGGACACGCCGCGCACGTGCTCGCGGTAGCGATCGTAGTAGTCGTCCGGCAGGCGATGGATGATGAGGCTCGCCAGCGCGCCGGCGATCGCACCGGTGGTTTCATACCGGATGGGAAACACCCCATCGAGGTAGCTCGTCGCCAGCGTCAGCTCGTCCGAGCCGATCCGGTCGCTCCGCATCCGGTCGATCTCGTTGAGGATCTCGCGGACGGCGTCACCGGTGACGTCGCTCTTCACGGCGGTGTTCACCACGAACGGGCCTGCGGCGCGGCGCCACTCGAACGACGAGAAGGCGCCATAGGTATAGCCGTGCGTCTCGCGCAGGTTGAGGTTGATGCGCGACGAGAAGAGTCCGCCGAGTACGGCGTTCATCACCAGCACGCCGAAGTAGTCGGGCGTGCGACGCGGCAGGCCGATGTGCCCCACGCGTACCTCCGACTGCGGCGCATCGCTCTTCGCTACCACGCGCAGCAACCGGCCCGGTTGCGCGGCGTCGGGCGCCATGCGCCGGTCCGCGGTGGGCGTACCGGTCCAGTCGCCGAACAGTGGCTCGACGAGCGCCGCCACCTGGGCCATTGTCACGTCTCCAGCGAATACGAGCGTCACCGCGGACGGTTGGTAGCGCGCCTGGTAGAACGCGCGCACATCGTCAACGGCGAGCGCGCTCACGGTGTTCGTGGCACCGTCGGCCGGCAGCGCGTAGCGCGCGTGCGGCTCGTAGAGCGCCCGGGAGAACTGCTCATCGGCGAGCCCGCGTGGCTCCGCCAGCTGCTGCAGCAGCTCGGCGAGCCGCTCGTCACGAAGGCGCGCCACTTCCCGCTCCGGGAACGTGGGCTCGCGTAGCAGGTCGCGCACGAGCGCCAACGCCTCCGGTAGCCGCGAGCTCATCGCGCTCAGTGTCACGGCGGCCACGTCCCAGTCAGCGTACGCTTCCACCGAGGCGCCGATGCGCTCGAACCGGTCGGCGAGCGCCGCGCCATCGAGGCCGGCCGCGCCCTCGAGGAGCATCTGCGCCGTGAGCGTTGCCACTCCTTCCTTGCCTTCCGGCTCCTGGGTCGCCCCAGCCTCGACCAGCGCCACGGCGGTGATCAGCGGCAGCTTCGCCACCGGCGCGACGACGAGCCGCAGCCCGTTGGCCAGCTGATGCTGCTCGAAGCGCGGAAAGTGATAGTCGCGCGGCGCCGCCGGCGCCGGTCGCGGCGCGGGCGGACGTGATGGTACACGTGTCGGCGCGCTCACGGCGTCTCCGCCATGGCGAGATCTCCCTGCGCCGGCGCCACGTCGCTGTCGCGCGGAACGTACAGCAGGCTGGCGCGATTCTCCGGCACCAACCGCTCGCGCACGAACACGTTCACCTGCTCGGCTGTCACCGCACGGTAGCGGTCCGCCTGCACGTTCACCAGGTGCGGATCGCCGAAGTAGGTCGTGTACATCGACAGGCGGTCGGCGCGATCGCCCGCCGACTGCAGGGCCACGATGAGGTCCGTCTCGATCAGCGCGACGGCGCGATCCACCTCGGCCTGCGTCACGCCGTCGCGGAGCATCCGGTCGATCTCGGCATTCACCGTGCGCTCGAGCGTCTCGGCGCTCGTCTCCGGACGCGCCGTGACATCCACCACCAGCAGGTCGCTCCCCTTGGTCAGGTCGTACGTGAAGGCCTGCGCCTCTGCCGCCACCTGCTGCTCACGCACGAGCGCGCGATGGAGGCGACTTCCCTTCCGCAGCCCGAGCACGGCGCCGGCCACGCTCGCCGCGTAGTACGGCGCACTGCCGAACACCGGCGAGCGGAAGACGAGGAAGAGCCGCGGCAGCATCACGTCGTCGTGCACCACCTCGCGCAGAGGCTCGCCGAAGGTGGGCGGCACGTCCATGTCGGGGAGCGGCGGCTTCGCCCCGCCGCGCGGGATGGGGCCGAAGTGATGCGATACCATCGCGCGCGTCGCGCCCGCGTCGAAGTCGCCGGCGATGGAGAGCACTGCGTTGTCGGGCGTGTAGTACGTCGTGAAGAAGTGCGCGATGTCCTCGAGGCTCGCCGCATCCAGGTCGGCCATCGAGCCGATGAGCGAGTGATGGAACGGGTGGTCCATCGGGAAGCAGAGCGCGGGCAGCTTCTCCCACCAGCTGCCGTACGGCTGGTTGTCCATCGACCAGCGCCGCTCGTTCTGCACGACGTCGCGCTGCGTGTCGAGCTTCTGCTGGGTCATCGCCGGCAGCAGGTAGCCCATGCGATTGGCTTCGAGCCAGATCGCCAGCTCGAGCTGGTTGGACGGGACCGTCTCGAAATAGTTGGTGCGGTCGAGCCACGTGGAGCCGTTGAGCGTGCCGCCGGCACGCTGCACGAGCTCGAAGTGCTCGTTCGCTCCCACGCTCTCGGAGCCCTGGAAAAGCATGTGCTCGAACAGGTGGGCAAAGCCGGTGCGCCCCGGGCGCTCGTTCGCCGAGCCGACGTGATACCACAGGTTCACGGCGACGAGCGGGGCCGTGTGGTCCTCCGAAAGGACGACACGGAGCCCGTTGTCGAGCGAGTAGGTCTCGATCGGGATTTCCATGCAGATAAGTTGTGCGCTGGACGGGAAAGGTGGTACCGTCGTCGCATGGGTTGCGCCGGCGCGAACTGCCGCAACGGAAAAAAGGTACCCCGTACCGGTACGGGGCACCTTTTCCCGGAGTGCCGTTGGGCCCTCCCGAACCGCCGGACTACTTCACCGGCACTGCCCCCAGCACATCCCGCACGTCACGGATGACGATCTCGCCCGGGTTGAGCGCGCGCAGCCCAGGCTCGATCAGCTTCCGGTCGCCCACGATGACGATCGTGAGTCGGTCCGGGTTCACGTACTGCCTCGCCACGCGCTGCACATCCGCCTGCGTCACGGCGCCGATCTTCTGCACCGCGGTGTCGTAGAAGTCGAGCGGAATCCCGTAGGTGACGAGCGGGAGCATCTGGTACGCGATGCTACCGGTGGTCTCGAAGTCCTCGGGCAGGCCGAGCTGCAGGTACCGCTTCGCCTTGGCCAGCTCGTCGCTCGGCACGGTGTCGCGGATGGCGCGGAGCTCCTTCATGAACTCGATGAACGCCGAGTCCGTCTTGGCCGATACCACTTCGGCGCTCGCCTGGAACGGGCCGGCCGTGCGGCGCATGGAGAAGCCGGAGCCCGCGCCGTAGGTGTAGCCGTGGGTCTCACGCAGGTTCTGGTTGAGCCGGCTCGTGAACGACCCGCCGAGGATCGTGTTCATCACCTGGATCGCGAAGTAATCCTTGGTGGAGCGCGGGACGCCGATGCCGCCGATGCGGAACGACGACTGTGCGGCGCCCGGCTTGTCGATCAGCACGAGCGTGGTCGCCTTGGGGCCCGAGGCTGTGCTTTCGTTCACCGTCGGAACGTCGGCGCGCGTCCAGCCGCCGAACATGTTGATCGCGCGGCGCTCCATGTCGTCCGGCCGCACGTCACCCACCACGAGCAGCGTGGCGTTGTTGGGGCGGTAGAACGTCGTGTAGAACTTCACGAGGTCGTCACGCGTGAGGTCGGCGACCGACGCTTCACTGCCGGAGAGCGGGCGGCCATACGGGTGCTGCTCGCCATACAGCGCGGTGGCAAAGGCGCGGTCGGCGATCGCCGGACCGCGGTCCCGCACCTGCTGCAGTGCCGTCAGGCGCACCTTGCGCACGCGCTCCAGGTCCGGCGCGTTGAACGCCGGATGCAGTGCCACATCGGCGAACAGCGCGAGCGCGCTGTCCAGTTGCGCCGTCGGCGCGTGGAGTGAGACCGTGGACTGTTCCCAGCCGCTGCTGGCGCCGACGCGCACGCCCAGGTATGCGGCCTGGTCGGCGATCTGGAGCGAGGAGCGCGTGGTGGTGCCTTCCGTGAGCATGCCGGCGGTGAGCGACGCTGCGCCCGACTTGCCCGCGGGGTCCGCCTCGCCACCCGTGCGCACATCGAGGATGACGTCCACGAGCGGCAGCTCGTGCTGCTCGACGACGACGAGCGTGAGCCCGTTCGGCAGGGTGCGCGTGGTGATGGGGGGCAGCCGCAGCGCCGGCGGTGGGCCGAGCGTCGGCGGGACGGTGAGGTCGATGGGAGCGGAGACGACCGGGCGCGGGGCGGCGGGCACGTTCGTCGTCACCACCGGCGGGCCGCCACAGGCCGCCGTGTAGGTCAGAGCGGCCAGCGCCGCCAGCGTCGGGGAGAGTCGGCGGGAGGGGCGCATCAGCGGGTACCTCCGGTGACCATCAGGTCCGTCTTGCCCTGGGGAACCACGGTGAGCACCACCTTCGGCTTGGTGAGATACTGGGCCGCCACGCGTTGCACGTCGGCGGCCGTCACATGGTCGTAGCGCGCGGCATCCCGCTGGATGTAATCCGGCGTGCCGGCGAAGTAGTTGTATTCCGCCAGCCGGTCCGACTTGCCGAGCACCGAGGCGATCTGGTCGAGGAACGATGCGCGGCGCGAGTTGAGCGCGCGCGCCAGCTCGCGCGGCGTGATGCCGTCCTTCGCAACCTTGTCGATCTCCTCCTTCACCAGCTCGGCCATGCGCGTCGGCGTCTGTCCCGGCTTCGGCGTGACGATGATGTTGAAGTTGCCGTCGAGCTTCGTGCTGTTGTTGAATGCGGTCACGTCCTGCGCCACCTGCATGTCGAACACGAGGCGCTTGTAGAGGCGCGAGTTCTTGTCGCCCGCCAGGACGTCGGCCAGCACGTCGAGCGGCGCATCATCCGGCGCGTAGATGCGCCCCGTCTCCCATACCTCGAACAGGCGCGGCAGCACGACGCGATCCTCGAGCACGAGGAACGTGTCACGCGGCACCGTGACCGCGGGCACCACGGGGCGCGGCGGCATTTGCGGGCCGCGCGGGATGCCGCCGAAGTAGCGGTTCACCCACGTGAGCGCGGAGTCCCGGTTGAAGTCGCCGGCGATCACCAGCGTGGCGTTGTTCGGTGCGTAGTACGTGCGGAAGAACTGCTTCACGTCCTCCAGCGACGCGGCGCTCAGGTCGGCCATCGAGCCGATCACCGGCCAGTGGTAGGGATGGTCCGGCGGGTAGAGGGCGGCGAGCACCGTCTCGCGCCACTTGCCGTAGGGCACGTTGTCCACGCGCTGCCGGCGCTCGTTCTTCACCACGTCGCGCTGCAGGTCGAGCTTCGCCTGGTCCATCACCGGGAGCAGGTGGCCCATCCGGTCGGCGTCGAGCCAGAGCGCGAGCGGGAGCGCGTTCGAGGGCAGGGACTCGTAGTAGTTGGTGCGATCCTCGGTGGTGGAGCCGTTGTTGTTGGCCCCCACCGACTCGAGCAGCTTGTCGAACTGGCCCGTCGGCACATGCTCCGAGCCCATGAACATGATGTGCTCGAACAGGTGCGCAAATCCGGTGCGGCCCGGCTTCTCGTCGCCCGATCCCACCTTGTACCAGGTGTTGACGACGACGATCGGCGTCGAGTGATCCTCGTGCAGGATCACCTCGAGCCCGTTGGGCAGGGTGGTCTTCTCGAACGCCAGGCGCGGGACGCCCGTCGACGTCTGGGCCGCGCTTCGTTGCGCGGTGGCGACGGGCGCGAGCGCCCCCATCGCCAGCAGGATGCTGACTGCTCTCATGTTCCGTGGGATCACGGGCTGTTCCTCTCGAAGATGAAGGCCAGTGGGGCTTTGATCGACTCGCTGAGCGCGTACTTCCACCGCTCGCTCGGGTTGGCGGCGATGGGACTGGTTGGCGTCGGGGACGCGTAGGGAACGAGGCCGTGCCGGCGCGCGAGAATGGTCAGACGAAGCATGTGGAAGGGATCGCTCACCAGCAGTACGTCGCGGCGGTGTCGTTGTGCCATCAGCGCGGCCACGCCATCCATGGACTCGCTGGTCGTGCGTCCCTTCGTCTCCATCAGGATGGCCGACGCCGGCACTCCCTGCTTGATGGCGTAGCGCCGGCTCACTGCGGCTTCGCTCGTCGTGTCGCCCCGGCCCGTGCCACCCGTCACGATGATCACCGGCGCCAGGCGACGGCGGAACAGGTCGATGGTATGGTCCAGCCGCGCGCGCAGCACCGGCGACGGACGCCCTACGTACTGCGCTGCTCCCAGCACCACGATTGCCGACGCTGGTCGCGCCTGGTCGTTTCGCTCCCAGAGCAGGACGGCGCCCAGCGACGCGAGCCAGACGAGCAACATGAGCCCGAGTCCGGCGAGCAGGATCCGGACGAGTGGCGGGCGGGACGAAGGCATCGATGCAAGCTAGCGGTCTTCCGCTGGGACGCGGAAGGCGTGCTTCACGTCACGACAGCTCACTCGGCGAGCCCCAGCATCGCGAGCCAGAAGACGTCGAACGCCGCCCTCGGGTCGGCCTTGGTCACCATGCGGCCGAGGACAAGCCCGTCGGCGAAGGCGACGCTCGCATCGGCGAGCAGCTCGACCGGCACGCGCGGCTCGAGTCCCAGCAGCGCGAGCAGTGCCGTCGTTGTGCGAGCGGCCGACGCGTGGCGCGCGCTGGCGACCGCCATCGCCGCCGCATGGACCAAGGGGTCGCGCACGAGCGAGAGCTCCAGCAGCACGCGGAGCTCGCCCCGCGCGAGCTCGGCGTCCAGCCACCGCCAGAGGCCGTCGATCGCCTTGCGGCCGCTCACGCCATCGAGCGCCGAACGCTCACGCGCGGCCAGCCGCTCGCCAAGCTGGCTCACCACCTCGGCCAGCAGGCGGGCACGATCGGCGTAATGGTAGTGAAGGAGCGCCTTGCTCACCCCCGTCGCCGCGGCGATCACGGACATGCTCGATGCCGCCGCGCCATCGCGCGCCACGGAGCCGATAGTCGCCTCGATAATGCGCTGCCGCGTCGCGGCCCCCTCGCGCGGCGTCGCCGGCTGCCCGCCCGACCCGGTCACAGCACCGAGGTGGCGTGCGGTGCCGGCGCATCCACGGCCGGATACCCCGCCTTGCCTAGCTGTTCGGCGAACGCATCCTGCGCGTCCGGCTCGCCGTGCACCAGGTGGACCACCGGTGGCCGCGCGTCCGGGTTGGCGGCGCGTACCGCATCGAGCCACGCCTGAAGCTCGTGCCGGTCGCCATGCGCGCTGTAGCCGTTCAGCACCTCCACGTTGGCGCGCAGCGGTATCTCGTCGCCGAACACGCGGATCATCGGCGCATGTTCCACGACGCGGCGCCCCAGCGTGTGCTCCGCCTGGAATCCCACGACGAGGATGGTCGTGCGCGGGTCCGCGGCGTTGTTCGCCAGGTGATGGAGGATGCGCCCCGCTTCCATCATCCCCGACGCAGCGATGATCACCATCGGCCCGGGGCGCTGGTTGAGCGCCTTCGACTCGCTCACGTCCCGCGTATACTGCACCTGTACGAACTTGAACAGGTCGTGCACGCGCTGCACGAGGTCCTCGCTCTGGTCGAAAATCTCGGGATGCATCGCGAACACCGTCGTCGCGTCGATGGCGAGCGGGCTGTCCACATAGATCGGGATCTCCGGGATGGCGTCGGCGAGCACGAGCGCGTGAAGGTCGTACACCAGCTCCTGCGTACGCCCCACCGCGAACGCCGGCACCAGCACCTTCCCGCCCCTCGCCGCCGCCGACCGGATCACCGCTCCCAGCTGCTCGCGCGCGCCTTCCACCGAGGGATGCTCGCGGTTGCCGTAGGTGGATTCGAGGATCACCACGTCCGCGCCGGCGGGCGGCTTCGGGTCGCGGATGATCGGTAGACCCTTGCGTCCGACGTCGCCCGAGAAGACGACGCGCCGGCTCTCGCTGCCTTCCGTGCAGTCCAGCGCGACGGAAGCCGATCCGAGAATGTGCCCCGCGTCGGTGAAGGCGGCGCGCACGCCCGGGACGACGTCGAACGCGGTGTCGTAGGTCAGGCCGACCATCTGGTCCACTGCCAATGCGGCGTCGCGCATGGAATAGAGGGGAGCGACCGCCGCCTTGTTCCGCCGCGCCAGGAATTCGGCGTCCTTCTCCTGGATGTGCGCGGAGTCAGCGAGCATCACCGACGAGAGGTCGCGCGTGGCGGACGTACAATAGATGGGGCCACGGTAGCCCTCGCGCACGAGGAAGGGGAGCCGCCCCGAGTGGTCGATGTGCGCGTGCGAGAGCACGATCGCGTCGATTTCGGCGACAGGGAGCGGGAGCTTCGCGTTCTTCTGCCGCGACTCCTCACGCCGCCCCTGGAACATGCCGCAGTCGAGCAGGACCGTCTTGCCGCCGACGCGAAGGATGTGACAGGAGCCCGTTACCTCGCGCGCCGCGCCGGCGAACTCGATCTGCATCAGGTGCCCTGGCCCTCGCCGTCCCCCGGACGCTCGAACACCAGTGTGAGTCGGTGCTCGTCCTGCGCCATCATCGCCGGCCGCCAGCCGCCGCGACTCCGCTCGTTCAACAGGTCGGTGAGAGCGTCCTCGTCGTCACGCGCGTGGCGCGACAAGCGAAGCATCACGGCTTGGTATTCTTTCATGCGCGCGAAGTTACTAGCTTCCGCCCCATGGACACCACCCCCGCGTTCCCCACGGTCCGCGTCGTTTCGCATCCGCTCGTGCAGCACAAGCTGTCGCTGCTTCGCGACCGCACCACGCCGACGAAGATCTTCAAGGAGCTCGTCGACGAGATTGCGACGCTCATCGCCTACGAGGCCACGAGCGAGTTGTCGCTCGAGCCCGCGCCCGTGGAGACGCCGCTCGAGCGCACGACGGGAATGCG
>DASTGQ010000096.1:0-4463 GCA_035718985.1 Gemmatimonadaceae bacterium | reverse complement strand
GTTTTCCAGTTCGCGCTCGATCGGGTGAGCCCACTCGTCGGCGCGAGCTTCGCGTGCGTGTATCTCGTCGATGGCGCGTCGGAGCTGATGCGCCTCGCGGCGGTGCACAACTGGCCCGAGAAGTTCACGCCCTTCCTCGGCGAGATGCGCGTGCGACTCGGCTTCGGGCCGAGTGGTGAAGCGGCGGCGGAGCGCCGCGTGATCGAGGTGCCCGACGTGATGGCCGATCCGTCGCTCGAGGATTGGGCCGAGGTCGCGCACGAGCTGGGGTTCCGCGCGATCGTCGCGCTGCCATTGCAGACGGGCGACGGAGTGCTCGGCGCGGTGGCGTTCTACTTCGAGGAAGCGGGCGCGATCAGCTCGGAGACGCGCTCGCTGCTGCGCATGGTCGCCGACCAGATGGCGGCGACGGCGCAGAAGGCGCGCCTGATCGAGGACCTGCGCCGCGCGAACGCCGCGCTCATCGACTCCAATGCGGAGCTCGAGCGACAGTACGTCGCCCTGCTCGAGGCGCGGCGGGTGAAGGACGAGTTCCTCGCCAACATCTCGCATGAATTGCGCACGCCGCTCACCGCGGTGATGGGCTATCTCGCGCTGATGGACGAGGGACTCGCGGGCCCCGTGACGGACGAGCAGCGGCGCACCCTCTCGCAGGTGAAGACGTCGAGCCAGCACCTGCTCGACCTCATCGGCGACCTGCTGGAGCTGACGACGCTCAAGCGCGGAGGGCTCGAGATCAAGGCTTCCGCGTTCGACATCCGCGATCCGCTGCACGACGCGCTGGCCAGCACGCGCGGGAGGCCGGAGGCGGTCGCGCTCCGGGTGAGCGAGCCGGAGACGACGACGCTCATGGTGAGCGACCGTCGCAAGATCACCAAGCTGCTGGGCGCCCTGCTGAGCAACGCGTACAAGTTCACGCCGGCGGGCGAAATCCGGCTCACGGTGGCGGTGCGCCACGGCCACGTGGTCTATCGCGTGGAAGACACGGGCATCGGGATCGCCGACGGGATGCAGCAGCTCGTGTTCGAGGAGTTCCGCCAGGCGGACGGGTCGAGCACGAGGCGGTACGGCGGCTCCGGTCTCGGGCTCTCGCTCGCGCGGCGGCTGGCACACCTGCTCGGGGGCGAGATCTACCTGGAGTCGCAGGAGGGGGAGGGGTCCACCTTCCGGGTGGAGCTGCCGCTGGAGTATCGCGACCCCGAGGCGCCCCCGCTGAGCGCGATCCCTCGTTAATCTTCAGGCATCGCTGTTCGCGCCACCGGTGTCCAACCGGGTAGCCGCGCCCATTCGCGTCCAGGCCACTCACGAGCGCCGTCGATGAACCAAACCCAGCGCACGCTGCAGGAGTATCGCACCACGCTTCCCCCCGCCGACGTCCTGGCGCGGGCGAAGGACTTCTTCACCCGCCACGTGAACATCTACAAGGCGTTCGTCGAGCGCGAAGGGCCGGGCTACGTCGGCTTTCGCGGACAGGGGGGCGAGGAGCTCTTCATCGGCGCCGTCGTGAAGGATGGCTCCACGCTCGTGACCGGGTCGACGTACTTCTTCGACATGCACGTGGCGCGCTTCTACACCACGCTGCCGCCCTTCGTGCTGTCCGAGCAGATGCTGCCGCCCGGTCCCGCGGCCCAGCAGGCTCCCGATCTTCCGGTGCGTCCATGAGCATGCCCTTCGTCGGCCAGATTCGCGCGCGGCGCGACGCCATCCAGCTTGCCGCGCCGGGCACCGCGGCCATCTCCGTCCGCGTCGAGATGCCGGAGACGTGGGACACCGTGCGCTTCGTGGCCTCGCCGGACGAGCCGGTGATCTCGCTCAAGCTGCGCGCGCTCGACGCCATGTTCCCCGACGGCGAGCTGCAGGAGGACTTCGTGATGAAGCTGCGCGGCTGGGAAGTGCTGGACGAGCAGGCGTCGCTCGCCGCCGTGGGCGCGGTGAACGGGTCCATCTTCCTCCTCACGCACCGCTACCGGCGTCCCGTCCGCTGAGCACCGCCGCCGCTTCCCCGTCAGGCACGTCGCAGGGCGCGCGGACGGACGCGGGCGCGCTTCGTGATGCGCTCCAGCGCCTTCGCGCCGAAGTGCGCCAGCGCATCGTCGGACAGGAAGCGGCGCTGGACGAGATCCTCCTCGCGCTCGCGGCGGGCGGCCACGCGTTGCTCGTGGGCGTGCCGGGCCTCGCGAAGACGCTGATGATCCGGTCCATCGCCGAAGCGCTGGCGCTGGACTTCCGCCGCATCCAGTTCACGCCCGACCTCGTGCCGAGCGACATCACGGGGAGCGAGATCCTCGAGGAGGACTCGGCCACGGGCGCGCGGCGCTTCCGCTTCGTGCGGGGGCCGATCTTCGCCAACATCGTCCTCGCCGACGAGATCAACCGCGCGCCGCCACGCACCCAGGCGGCGCTGCTGGAGGCGATGCAGGAGCATCGCGTCACGGCGGCGGGAGAGTCCATGTCGCTGCCACGACCGTTCTTCGTGCTCGCCACGCAGAACCCGATCGAGCAGGAAGGCACGTACCCGCTGCCCGAGGCGCAGCTCGACCGCTTCCTGTTCGACGTGCGGGTCGGCTACCCGAGCGAGGACGAGGAGGTGTCCATCCTCCGTTCGACCACGGGCGCCGAGCAGCCCCCGTTGAGGCCCGTGCTGGGAGCGGATGAAGCCGTGGCGCTGCAGCGCGCTGTGCGCGACGTGGCGGCGAGCGAGCCGGCGCTGCGCTATGCGTCGTCGCTCGCACGTGCCACGCGCCCGGACGACGCCACCGCGACGGCGCTGGTGAAGCGGGCCGTGCGCTGGGGCGCCGGCCCGCGCGCGGGGCAGGCGCTGGTGCTCGGCGCCAAGGCGCACGCGTTCCTCGCCGGCCGCGCGACCATCGCGCCGGAGGATATCCGTCGTGTGGCGCTTCCCGTGCTGCGGCATCGCGTGCTCGCCAGCTTTGCCGCGGAAGCCGAGGGCGTCACGCCGGAGCAGGTGATCGGCGACATCCTGGAGCGCGTCACGCCGCCGCGGAGCGGACTGGCCATCTGAGATGACCAGCGGCGTGGCCTCGTACGGTGCACTGCTGGACGCCGTACGCGGCGTGCGCTGGCCGACGCGGCGTCGCGCCACGGGGGGCACCATCGGCGCGCACCGCTCGCGGCTGCGAGGCAGCTCGAGCGAGTTCAGCGAGTTCCGCCCGTACCGGCAGGGCGACGATCCGCGACGCGTGGACTGGCGCCTGCTGGCCCGAAGCGACCGCGCCTACGTGCGGCTCACGACCGACCGAGCCACGATGCGCACCGAGATCATCCTCGACGCATCGGCCTCGATGGCATTTCCGCCGATGACGCTCGGGAGATGGGTCTGCGCGCGCGAGGTGGCGATCGGGCTCGCGGCGGTGGCGCACGCCGAGAGCGATCCGGTGGGATTGGCCATCGCGAGTGATCCTGCTGTGCGCATCCCGCCACGCGCGCGACGCAGCGTCATTGCCGGGATGATCCGCGCGGCGGAGTCCGTCACGCCGTCGGGCTCGCCGGCGCTCGCGCCGCTCGTCTCCACGTCGCGTGCCTCGCGACTCGCCATCATCTCGGACCTCCTTGGCGACGCTGACGCCCTGCTCGCGGCGTGCCGGCTGTTCATCGCCGCTGGTGGCGAGGTGGTGCTGCTCCACCTGCTCACGCCGGAGGAGATGGATCCACCAGCGGAGGCGCGGCTGGCCGTGGACCCCGAGAACGCGACGCTCCGCCGCAGCCTCGATGCCGATGGCCGGCGCGCCTACGCGGCAGCCCTTGAAGCGTGGCTGGACAGGATGCGGCAGGAGTACCGCGGCGCGGGCGTGCACTACGTGCGGGCGCTGAGCAGCGAGCCCCCGGAGCGGATCGTGCGACGCGTGGCGGCGCCTGACGCGCCGACGGACGCATGACTTTCCTCGCACCGTGGGCGATGCTTGCCGGCGTGCTCGGCGCTGCCGGACTGGTGGTGCTCCACCTCGTCGCGCGCCAGAGGCCGGCGGCGTATCCGCTGCCCACGGCGCGCTTCGTCCCCGATCGTCGCACGCTGGTGAGCCGCATCTCGCAGCGGCCGCACGACCTGCTGCTGCTCGCGCTGCGCGTGCTGCTGGTACTGAGCGCAGCGGCGGCATTCGCGCGGCCGGTGCTCACGTCGCGACGGAGCGCGCGGGCGCGGGTGCTCGTGCTCGACCGATCGTCGGTGGTGGCCGATGCTGGCGACGCCTTGCGGCGTGCGCGCGAGGTCTCCGTAGATGGCGCGACGACGCGTCTCGTGATCATGGACAGCACGGCCACCACGCTGGCGGGCGGCACAGCGGTGCTGGATTCCATTGCCCGCGTGTCGGTGGTGCGCTGCTGCACCGTTGGCTCGTTGTCGGCGGCGCTGGTAGCGGCGCGACGTGCCGCGTCGGAGCTCGGCGCACGGGCGGATTCTGTGGAGCTGGTGATCCTGTCGCCCCTGGTGGAACGGCAATGGGACG
>DASTGQ010000095.1:0-12289 GCA_035718985.1 Gemmatimonadaceae bacterium | reverse complement strand
GATTGATCGGGAAAGGTGCATTCCGAAAGACCTCGCCCTCCGTCTTCCATCCACCGGCCGGCATCCTCTGCGTGGAGGGCTGTGGCGCCTGCGGCCTGGCCTGCGAAGGGGCGGCTTGTGGCGCGGGTGTCGGAGTTGGTGGCGCCTCTGCCGTGACAGTCTGGGTGGCCCTGGGAGCCGGCTGTGCTGCAGCAGGCGTCTCGCGGCGAGGGCTGCGCGAGGGTGCGCTGCCACCACGCGTCGCGCTTGCGGCACGCGACCGTGTCGGTGCCCTGGGTGCCGCCACCGCGCCATCCGTCCGTTCGGCTGCGGAGACTACCTCGAGACGCTGACCGGTCGATCCGGCCAGCTGCACGTCCGCGGCGCCCGCATGTGCCAGGTCCTGCTTGAGGTCGTCGCTCAGCGTCGGCGACTCCGAAGTGCGCGAGCAGCCGGCCAGTGCAGCGAACGCCATGGCGGCGAACGTGAGTCGAATGGTGTTGGTCATGGTGCCTGATACCCTCCGCTGACGAAAAGGAGCCATCCGGCTCCCGGTGGCTCCCCGGTCCGTGCCGCTCAGCGGTCGGAGTGCCAGACCCGACGGCCGGCAGCAATCTCGTCCATCGACCGATCGGACGCCACCGAGGTCGTTTCCTCCTCGGTCACGTCGTAGTCCGCGTCGGCGGTGTCGTCGCGGTGCTTGATCAGGAGCCACTGCGGGCGGCCGGGGCGGTTCATCCGCACCAGCACCCACCCGCCCCGAAGCCGCTTGCCGTGCAGGATGATCTTGAGGTCGCCCTTCTCGTACCCGCGTCGCAGCGACTCCACGCCGCCACCGTCCTCGGCTTCGTAGGTGCCGCGATCCCAGAGCATCACCGTGCCGCCACCGTACTCGCCGTCGGGAATGGTGCCTTCGAAGGTGTTGTACGAGATCGGGTGGTCCTCCACCTCCATCGCCAGCCGACGCACCGACGGGTCGTAACTTGGACCCTTGGGCACCGCCCACGACTTCATCACGCCGTCGAGCTCGAGGCGGAAGTCGTAGTGCAGGTGACTGGCCGCGTGCTTCTGCACCACGAAGTGCAGCGCCTTGCCACTCGACTTCGGCACTGTTCCCGCCGGCTCTTTCGTCCGCGAGAAGTCGCGCTTGCGATTGTACTCGGCGAGTGCCGCGCTGCGGCCGGAAGTGCTCCTCGTCGAGGCGGCCTTCCTCGGCGATTGCTTCGCTGCGCTGCCCGCGCCACCCGTCGTTCCCGCTGACTTCGTGGCTGTGCGTCTCTTCGGCGACGTCGTCGTCGCGGAGCGCTTCTTTGCCGTGGTCGTCTTCGCTGAACCCTTTCGGGCGGAAGTCTTCCGCGTCGCCGTCGTGGCCGAGCCCTTCTTCGCCGAGCTCCTCTTCGCGGAACCCTTCTTTGCTACTTTCTTCTTCGCGCCCGGTCGCCTCACGGTGCGCCTACGCGTGGTCGCCATGATGGCGCCGTGGTGCGAGTAGTGTGCCGATGGCGCGGGAGGAGAGGAGACCGGGAGGTCGGGAGGTCAGTAGGCAAGGATGCCGGCAGGCCCGAACAACGAAAGACGAAGCGGTGATCGGCATTGCCGATCACCGCCTTCCGATTCCCCCCACATCCTCACCTACGCACCTACGCACCTACGCACCTACGCACCTACGCACCTACGCACCTACATCAGTAATCCACGGGCCTCAGGTAGCTCTCGCCGATCGCCGTCGGGCTGATCAGGGCCACCGTCGGCAGGCGTCGCTTCCAGTGCGTCGTCGCGAGGCGCTTCGACACGAGTGCCACCTCCGCAGCGTCGAAGCCGCGGGCGACGAGATCCTCCGCGGTGTAGCCGCTCAGGATCCAGTTGAGGATCTCGTCTGCCTTCGGATAGCTGATGCCGAAATCTCCCTCGTCGGTCTGACCCACTACGAGATCGGCCGATGGTGCCTTGCCCACGATCACTTCGGGCACGCCGAGGTGCCGTGCCAGGGCCCAGACCTGCGTCTTGAACAGGTCGCCCAGCGGGTTGATGGGTGGCGAGTCATCGGCGTGCCAGGTGAAGTAGCCGAAGAGGCGCTCGGTCTTGTTCCCCGTCCCCAGCGGGATGGCGTGGTGCCGCGCTGACAGGTCGAACAGCGCGATCATGCGCATGCGCGCCATCACGTTGCCGCGTCGCGACGCGTCGGCGTCCGGCTCGTTGGCGAGATAGCCGTCCACCGCCGTGCTGATGTCCAGCGTCCGTCCCTCGATGCCGAGCGCGCCGATCACCTGTTGGCCGTGCTCGAGGCTCTCCCGGCTGGAGGTGCGATACGGCATGCGGACGCCGATGACGTTCTTCGGGCCGAGCGCGCGCGCCGCCAGATAAGCCGTCACCGCGGAGTCCACGCCTCCCGAGATGCCGACGACGGCGCGCGTGAAGCCGCGGCGCGACATCTCGTCGCGCAGGAAGCGCGTCAGCCAGTCCTCCAGCAAGGCCCCGTCGATCGCCAGCGGCGGCGGAGCACCGCTCGCGCCGCCACGCACGACGGGCACGGCCGATACCGAGCGCAGCGTGGGCGTGGCGCCGCGCACCGGCGCGACGTCCGGGGTCATGTCGTCACTCATCGTCGCGGCAACGAGGTCCATGCCGTCGAATGCCAGCAGGTGCGGCGTGCCGGCGGCCACCCGGGCCATCGCGTCCCGCAGGTGCGGCGACATCGTCTCCAGGTCGGCGATGAGCGGCATGTCGGCGCGCGCTCGAGTGACGTCCGCGAGGTCGATCCGCGACACCACGAGCGCCTCGTCCCAGAGTGGGCCGCGGGCGCGCATCTCGCCGCGGGGGCCGGCCAGCATCGACGCACCGGGGAACTGCTTTCCTCCCTCGCTGCCGGCCAGGTTCACCAGCGCCACGAACACGCCGTGCTCGTCCGCCATGTCGCGCGCGAGGCGCTCCCAGCGTGACACGCTCGCTGGCTGTGCCGGCTCGTGAGCGGTCGGCCAGGCGCCGCGCGCCGGGGGCGCGGTAGGCACGAGGATGAGCTGCGCGCCATCCAGCGCGGCGATGGTGCCCATCACCGAGTGCCACGCATCCTCGCAGACGAGCATCGCGGCGCGTCCCCACGGCGTGTCGAACGCGCGCACCTCGTGCCCGTGCTCGACGAAGCGCTCTTCGTCGAACAGGCCGTAGGTGGGAAGGAACACCTTGCGGTGCACGTGACGCACGAGCGGAATCGTCTCGCCAAGCGAGACGTAGAGGGCGCTGTTGAAGAGGCGATTGCGCCATACTTCGTAGAAGCCGACGCACACGTCCACCGGCGGGCCGGCGTAGATTCGATGCAGGTCGGCGGCGAGCTGTCCTGCCGTGACCGCATGCTCCCGCACGCCCCCTTCCAGGAAGTAGCCGGTGAGCGCCGTCTCGGGGAAGCAGACGACCGCCGGCCGCTCCTCCAGCGAGGCCGCCTGGGTGAGCATGGCGCCGATCGTCGCCAGGTTGCCGGCATAATCGCCCTTCCGCGGCCGGAGCTGGGCAAGCGCGAGGGTCAGGAAGGCAGGGGCGGGCATTGCTTGATAATCGCCCGCGGCCGGTTGGACGGCAACGTCCGGTGAACAACCGGCACCTCGGCTGGTACCAACTCGCGGCTCAGTCGTTTATCAGGCACAGTCTCATTCCAGCACATGCATCGTTCAGCTCTCGTCGGCTTCGTCACGCTGTCGTTCCTCGCGCCCCTGCCGGCGTTCGCGCAGACGCGCAGTACCGGCCCCACCTGGCAGATCGTCCCGCAACCCCAGTCCTCGCTCGTCTTCGCGCGGGACGGCTCGCTCCTTGGCGACATCGGGCGGGAGTCGCGCACCAGCGTTTCCATCCGCACGTTGCCGCGCTACGTGGGGCAGGCGTTCATCGCCGTGGAGGACAAACGCTTCTACGAGCACGACGGCGTGGATATCATCGGCGTCGCTGGCGCGATCAAGGGGAAACTGCTGGAGAGTATCACAGGCAAGAACCGAGGCGGCGCGAGCACCATCACGCAGCTGCTCGTCGGCAATATGCATCCGGATCAGATCGACCGGCGGGACCTCAGTCTGGGGCGCAAGCTCCGCGAGCAGGAAGCTGCCCGGGAGATGGAAAAGCACTACACCAAGGCGCAGATCCTCGAAGCGTTCCTCAATCAGATCAACTTCGGTCACGGCTGGTACGGCGTGGAGGCCGCGTCGCGGCACTACTTCGGCCGGAGCGCGTCCAAGCTCACCCTCGCCCAGGCGGCGACGCTGGCGGCGCTCCCCAAGTCGCCGGTCGGCTATGACCCGGTCCGTCATCCGGCCCAGGCCAAGGCGCGTCGCGACCTCATCCTCGGCCTCATGGCGGAGCAGGGGCTCATCACCGCGGGCGATGCAGCGCGCGCGCGCGCGGAGCCCGTCGTCACCGCCCCTGACGAGGGCATGGCCGCGCCGGCGGACTACTTCGTGGACGCGGTGCGCCAGGCGGCGCAGGCGGCCGGCGTGAATCTCCTCACTGGTGGCTATCGCGTGTACACCACCGCCGACGTCGCCCTGCAACGCGCGGCGAACGCCGCGCTCGTCGACGGCACTGCAGCAGTGGAAAAGCGCGCCGGCTACCGGCATCCCACGCTCGCCGCGGCGAAGGACAAGCGCGATGCGCTCGAGGGAGCCGTGGTGGCGATGGATCCCTCCACCGGCGACGTCCGTGCCCTCGTCGGTGGTCGCGACTACCGTCTGGCGCCATTCAATCGCGCCACGCTCGCCCTCCGCCAACCGGGATCTTCGTTCAAGCCCTTCGTCTACGCCAAGGCGCTCGAGGACAGCCTGAGCGCGGCTACGATCGTCCCCGACACGGCGATCTCGATCCCGCTCGTGGGCGGCGAGGTGTACAGCCCCGACAACTCCGACGGCAAGTTCCTCGGCCCGATCACCATGCGCGAGGCGCTCGTCCACTCGCGCAACCCGGTGGCGGTGCAGCTCGCTCTGCGTGAGGGGCTCGACTCCATGGCCGCGATGGCGAGGCGCGTCGGGATCTCCACGCCCGTGGCGCCGGTGCCGGCAAGCGCGCTCGGTGCCTCGGCGGTGCGCCCGATCGACTACGTCGCCGCGTACACCGTGTGGGCCAACCTCGGTGGTGTCGTCGAGCCTCGGCTGATCACGCGCATCGAGGACGCGAATGGCCGCGTGGTCTATCAGCGTCCGCCCGCGACACCGACCCAGGTGATGGACCCGCGCATCGCGTTCATCATGCGCGACATGATGCGCGACGCCGCCGAGCGTGGCACCGGCGGGCCAGCGCGTCGCGCGGTGCCGTCGAGCATTCCCGTAGCGGGCAAGACGGGCACGACCAACGACAACGTCGACGTCTGGTTCATGGGGATGACCCCCGATCTCGTGGCGGGCGTATGGCTCGGCTTCGATCGTCCGGCGACGATCATGCCCGGTGCGGCCGGGGGCTCGCTGGCCGCGCCGATCTGGGGGGACATGATGGCCCGCTACTACGCTGGGCGCGCAACACCGGCGCCCTGGTCGCCACCCGCAGGGCTGCTCCCCGCGCTGCTCGACCGCGCCACGGGGCTTCCGGCGGATTCACTCACGCCACCCGCCCAGCGCTACATCGAGTACTTCATTCCCGGCACCGAGCCCGACGTGCTGAAGATCATCCCCTGGAGAATGGGCTCGTTTGGCATCACGGGTGTGAACTAGGGCGGAGGGCGGACAGCACTAGTTCCGTTTTCGCAGCGATCCACCCCTGAAAAAGAAAAATCCCCCGGGCGGCATTGCCGCCCGGGGGATATTCCGTCGCGCCGTGATTAGCGGCCGAGCTTGACGACGTTCTCAGCGGCCGGGCCCTTGGCGCCCTGGACCACGTCGAATTCCACGGACTCGCCCTCAGCGAGGGACTTGAAGCCGTGGCCCTGAATGGCGGAGTGGTGCACGAAGCAATCCTTCTCGCCGTTCGCGGGGGTGATGAAGCCGAAGCCCTTGGTGTCGTTGAACCACTTCACGGTGCCGGTCGTACGCATAGCTAATTCTCCAGATGATGATGTGCAGGCCGGCATGAACTCCGTTCGGACCGGGCTGCATGTTGCACGTGAACGGCACCCTCACGCGGGGGCTCGCCCTGCAGATACGGCACTGTGCCGTACAAGCAGCGACGCGGGCGAAAAAAAAGGACCTGCGGGAAGCAGGTCCTCGTCCGTCGGTACTGACCACCCGTACCGAAGCACGGGGGTGCGTCGCTGGACTGAATGATAATGCGCCAGGGGGCGGAGCGATAGCCCCCCGGTGACCGGGGTCACTTACGCCCCGGCCCCGACCTCCGCTGCCTCCTCTTCGCGCTCCATGATCGTGGGCGGTGCAGACACCGTCGAGTCTGCCGTTGGCATCAGCGCGATGGCGAACGCTTCGTCCAGCGTGCTCACCGGGTGGAAGGTGAGCTGGTTGCGCACCTCCTCCGGGATGTCCTCCATGTCCGCCTCGTTGTCCTTGGGCAGGATGATGGTGGTGATGCCGGCGCGATGGGCGCCGAGGACTTTCTCCTTGAGCCCGCCGATCGGGAGCACGCGGCCCCGAAGCGTCGCTTCGCCCGTCATCGCCACGTCGTGCCGCACCGGCCGGCCCGACATCGCGCTGACGAGCGCCACGGAGATCGCCACGCCAGCGCTCGGCCCGTCCTTGGGAATGGCGCCAGCGGGCACGTGCACGTGTACCTCGATGGAGCCCAGCCGGTCCTCGGGGATCTTGAGCGTCGAGGCGTGCGTGGCGGCATAGGTGAGCGCCGCCCGCGCGCTCTCCTTCATCACGTCGCCCAACTGTCCGGTGAGGATGAGCGAGACGTTCCCCCAGCCACTCACCTGGACCTTCTGGTCGTCGCTGTCGGAGGAGCGCTGCGCGCCGTGCAGCCGTCGGATCGCTGCCTCGACGAACATGATGTCGCCGCCCATCGGCGTGTAGTACATCCCCGCCGCCACGCCGATCTCGTTCTCCTCGTTCGCGCGCTCGGGATGCACGCGCGGCCGGCCGAGGAGCTCGCGCACGTCCTCGGGCGTGATGGTGAGGTCGTCCGACTGACCCGACGCGAGCTTGCGCGCCATCTTGCGCGCCACCGCGCCGATCTGGCGCTCCAGCTGGCGCACGCCGCTCTCGCGCGTGTAGTTGGTCACGATGCTCGCCACGGCATCGTCGGTGAACGTCACGTTCTTGCTCTTCAGCCCCGCTTCCTCGAGCTGGCGCGGGATGAGGTACTTCTTGGCGATCTCCGCCTTCTCCCGCTCGGTGTAGCCGGCGAACTCCACGGCTTCCATGCGGTCGAACAGCGGGCCTGGAATGTTCTGGACGAAGTTCGCCGTCGCGATGAACAGCACCTCGCTCAGGTCGAACGGTATTCCCAGATAGTGATCGGTGAAGGTGTCGTTCTGCGCCGGGTCGAGCACCTCGAGCAGCGCGCTCGCCGGATCGCCCTGGAACGACGCGCCGAGCTTGTCCACCTCATCCAGCAGGAAGACGGGGTTGCGGGTCTTGGCCTGCTTGAGCCCCTGGATGATGCGGCCCGGCATGGCGCCGACGTAGGTGCGCCGATGGCCGCGGATGTCGGCCTCGTCCCGTATGCCGCCCAGCGCGACGCGCACGTACTCGCGACCGAGCGAGCGGGCGATGGACTTGGCGATGGACGTCTTGCCGACGCCTGGCGGGCCGGAGAAGAGCAGGATGGGTCCCTTCGCCATCGCGCGCGCCTTCGCTTCCTTCTTGTCGGTGACCGGACGCTCGTCGTCGGGCGCGCCGAGCGCCGGCGTGGCGTCGTCCCGCTTGCCGCGGAACTGCGCCACCGGCACTTCGCCCGTCGTCTCCACCTCGTTCGCCATCTCCTGCGCGCGAAGCTGACGCACGGCAAGGAACTCCAGCACGCGGTCCTTCACGTCCGGCAGGCCGTAGTGATCGTCGTCCAGCACCTGCTGCGCGCGGGCGAGATCGAGGTTGTCGTCGCTCCGCGTGTTCCACGGCAGCTCGGCAATCCACTCGAGGTAGGTGCGGATGACCTGTGCCTCCATGGACTCGCGGCCGGCGCGCTCGAGGCGGCCCAGCTCACGCTCCACTTCGGTGCGTGCGGAAGGGGGCAGCTCGAGCTTGGATAGCTTCTCGCGCAGCTCCTCGATCTCCTTGCTCTGGTCGTCGTCGCCGAGCTCCTTCTGGATCGCCTTCATCTGCTCGCGCAGGTACATCTCACGCTGGCGCTCGCCGAGCTCCTCCTGCACCTGCGACTTGATCTCCTCCTGCATCTCGATCATGCCGATCTGGCGCTGCACGTGCACCAGGACGCGGCGGAGGCGATCCTCGACGTTCAGGTTCTCGAGCAGGCCTTGCCGCTCGGGGACGGAGAGCTCGAGGTAGCCGGCCACGAGATCGCTGAAGCGACCCGGATCGGTGACGGCGTCGAGCACCTGGTGCACGACCTCCTCGGGAAGACCGCGGCGCTCGCCCAGCTCGGCCGCGCGCTCGCGAATCTCCTTGTACAGGGCCACGAACGCGGGATCTTCCTCGTTCAGCGGCTTCATCTCCTCGAGCGGCGTCACGACCGCCGCGAGGTAGTTGTCCACGGTGGTGTACTGCAGCGAGGTGGCGCGCTGCTCCCCCTGCAGGAGGAGCTGCACGCCGCCCAGTCCGCGCTGGATCTGCCCGATGCGGGCGATCACGCCGACGTTGTAGAGGATGTCCGGGGTGGGCTCGTCCGTGTTGTCACGCTGCGCAACGGCGAAGACCAGCCGGTCCCCCTTCAGCGCGGCCTCGATGGCGCGCAGGGTCCCTGGCCGACCAGCCGATATTGGCTGTGTGAGTCCTGGAAAGATGACCGTCCCCCGGAGCGGGAGCACGGGAAGGGTCTGGCGCTGAGCCATGTCGGTACCTGGATGAAGAAGCGCGGCCGTGAGCTGGGAACGCTCGCGGCGGGCGGGCATGCAGCCCGGCTGGAAGTTGAGTCGCACACTCCATTCCATGCGGCTCCGGACAGCACGGCAGCGTTTGACACTTCCGGCAGCCATGGTGACGTAGTGTCCCTGCCGCCGTGGCCGTCTTTCCGGCGCCCTTCCGTCGTGCTACTATGTCCGCGTCACGCCTCACTCTGACCAATCGCCGTCGCTTGGCCCCTCCCGATCCGCTCGCCACCGCCGCGGATGACGAGCTCCGCGCTCACGTCCAGCGTGCGCTTGCGGCCCACTACGAGCTCGACTGCGAGATCGGTCGGGGCGGCATGGGCATCGTCTATCGTGCCCGCGACCGCCGCCTGAAGCGTACGGTCGCCATCAAGGTGCTGCCGCCCGAGCTGGCGTTCCGCAGCGAAATCCGCTCGCGCTTCCTGCGCGAGGCGGAGACGGCGGCGCAGCTGTCGCACCCGCACATCGTCCCCATCTACACGGTCGACGAGCAGGAGCAGCTGGTCTTCTTCGTGATGGCGTACGTCGCCGGCGACAACCTCGCCAAGCGGCTGCACGAGCGCGGGGTGCTCACCATCGACGAGACGCGCCGCATCCTGCGCGACGTCGCCGACGCCCTCGCCTACGCCCACGAGCGCGGCGTGGTGCACCGTGACATCAAGCCGGACAACATCCTGCTCGATGCCTCCACGGGCCGACCGATGGTCACGGACTTCGGCATTGCGCGCGCGATGGACTCCACTGGCGACAGCCGCCTCACGGCCACCGGGATGGCCATCGGCACGCCGGCCTACATGTCGCCCGAACAGGCCGCCGGAGAGCGCGAGATCGACGGTCGCAGCGATCTCTATTCGGTCGGCATCCTGGGCTACCAGATGCTCACCGGTGAGCCGCCATTCACGGCGGGCAGCACGCCGGCGATGCTGGTGAAGCACATCTCCGAGCGGCCCATCCCGGTGGAGCAGCGTCGCGCCGACGTGCCCAACGACCTGGCGCGCTCCATCATGATGCTGCTGGAGAAGGATCCGGCGAACCGCTTCCCGGACGCGCGGGCGCTCGTGGCCGCACTGGACGAACGCTCGGCGCCCGCACCGCGCACTGCGCCGGCACCGGAACCCTCGCGGGTCGGCGAGCCGGCGCGCCCTGCTGCGCCTCCTCCCACGATGGCACCGTCGCCGGGGGGCGGCACCGCGTTCGGGTTCGGCCAGCCGTCCCCGTCGTACGCGCCCGCGCCGTTCGTGGCGTCGCCACGCGCGCTCGAGGCCAACGGGCTGTCGACGGACGACCTGCGCCGCTGGGAAGCGCCACCGGTGGCGCAGTTCCGGCGCAAGCTCGCGCCATTCCTGTTCGTCAACGCGGTCATCGTCCTCTTTGCCGTCTTCGGGAGCTCCGACTTCTTCCCGATCACGGTCATCTGGAGCATCTACATCGCGCTCAAGTACGCGAAGCTCTGGAGCGATGGCTACGACTGGCGCGACGTCTTCCGCCAGCCGCGTGACCGCGAACTGATGGAGGTGATCGAGGAAGCGGCCGAGCACGTGCGCGCGCTGTTCGACTCGCGCACCCGCGCCCGGCTTCGTGAAGAGAGAGCGCAGCGCAAGATCGCCGCACGCATGGCACCCTCGCCGGCTGCCGCGGGCTTCTCGCCAGGCGGGCTCGGTGCGTCGCCGGCCGCGCGGTCGAGCGCGGCGGCGCAGCTTGCCGGCCCTCTCGGCGAGCGCGTGCGCCAGGCGCTCACCGACCGGGACGAGATCCTGCGGCGCCTTGCCGATCTCCCCAAGGCGCAGCGCGAGCAGCTTGGTGACGTGGGGCGCTCGGCGAGCGCGCTCGCCGACAAGGTGCAGGGGCTCGCGCTCGCCTACGATGAGCTCGGACGACAGGACTTCGACGCGGCGAGCGCGCAGCTCGAGCGAGAGATCACCACGCTGGAAAACGCCGCCAACCCGCTCGACCGGGGAAGCGAGGAGCGGGTGCGCCGGCTGGCGTACCTCAAGCGCCAGCGGCGCGCGCTCGTGGATTCGGCGAAGCGCAAGGACAGTCTCGGCACGAAGATCGAAACCTGTGCCATCGCGCTGCAGAACATGCGCTTCGATCTCCTGCGTCTCGGCGCCTCGCCGCAGTCGCAGCAGCACATCACGGCGCTCGCCAATCAGGCCATCAAGCTCACCGAGAATGTCGACGACGCGCTCTTCGTCGCCGACCAGATGGGTCGTCTCGGCAATGAGCGGTCGGCCGACGCGCGCCGCGCCGGCGATCGCGGGTGACCGACCCGCTGCTCGACCGCCTCGTCGTCGCGGTCGGCACCCAGTACCTGGTGGACCGTGAGATCGGGCGCGGTGGCATGTCCGTCGTCTATCGCGCCACGGACCTCCGCCTGCACCGCAAGGTGGCGATCAAGGTGCTGCCCCCGGAGCTCGCGTTCAACGCCGACGTGCGCGAACGCTTCCTCCGCGAGGCGCAGACGGCGGCGCAGCTCTCGCATCCGGGCATCGTGCCCATCTACACCGTCGACGAGGCCCAAGGGCTCGTCTTCTTCGTCATGGCCCTCGTGGAGGGTGAGAGCCTCGCCGAGCGGCTCGCGCGCGAGGTGCGGCTCTCCGTGGATCAGGCGCGCCAGATCCTGATCGGCGTGGCCGACGCGCTGGCCTACGCCGGAGCGCATGGTGTGGTGCACCGGGACGTGAAGCCCGACAACATCATGCTCGACCGCGTCAGCGGACGTCCCCTCGTCACCGACTTCGGCATTGCGCGCGCCGCGGCCGGCGACAGCCGCCTCACGATTACGGGCATCGCGATCGGCACGCCGGCCTACATGTCGCCGGAGCAGGCCCTCGGCGAGCGGGAGCTCGACGTGCGCAGCGACGTGTACTCACTCGGCGTGATCGGCTACCAGATGCTGGCCGGCGAGACGCCGTTCAAGGCGTCCAACACGCCGGCGATGCTCGTCAAGCACGTCTCCGAGGCGCCGCGTCCCCTGCTGTCACTTCGTCCCGACGTACCGCCGTCACTCGCGTATGCGATCTCGCGCGCGCTGGAAAAGAAACCCGAGGCGCGCTGGACCGACGCGGGGGCGTTCCGCGAGGCGCTGCTGGCGACGTCGAGCGACATCGGGCAGCGAGCCGACTACGATCTGGCGCCGGTTGCGACTCGATCACCCCTCGCCGCACCGGCGCCGGTTCCATATCCCGGCTCGGTGCCGGTTCCATATCCCGCGCGGATGGAGGACGCCCCGCCGCCAGCGCCATATCCCGCCGGGCTCGCGCCCGGTGCGGCACCCATGCCCGCCATGCCGGTGTGGGGAACGCGCCGCGAATGGCGGGAATGGCGCCACCGTCAGCGTGAGTGGGAGCGTGAACAGCAGTTCCGGCGGCGTGAGCTCCACCGAGGCCACCGGAGCGACGAGTA
>DASTGQ010000094.1:0-7396 GCA_035718985.1 Gemmatimonadaceae bacterium | reverse complement strand
TCGCGTGAGCGGCGCTTCCTGCTGGAGGAGCGGCTCAAGGCGGGGGAGCTGCGTGCGCTGGTGACGACGAGCTCCCTCGAGCTGGGGATCGACGTGGGGTCGGTGGACCTCGTGGTCCAGCTCCAGAGCCCGAAGCGCGTGTCGGCGGCGCTGCAGCGCGTGGGACGCGCGGGGCATTCGCTCGACGCGACGAGCCGCGGCGTGTTCGTGCCGACCTTCCGCGACGACGCGCTGGAGCAGCTCGCCATCCTGGACGCGATGCGGGCCGGCGACGTGGAGCCGACGCACGTGGTGCAGAACGCCCTCGACGTGCTCGCGCAGCTCATCGTTGCCATCGTGGCGAGCGAGCAGCCGGAGTGGACGAGCGCCGACCTGTTCCACTTCGTGCGCCGCGCGTACCCGTACCACGGGCTCACGCGCGCGGCATTCGACGAGGTGCTGGGGATGCTCTCGGGGAAATATCCGAGCGACGTGGCGGCGGAGCTGGACGCGCGCGTGAATTGGGACCGGATGACCGACCTCCTCACGCCGACACGCAGCGCGCGGATGGTGGCGACGATCTCCGGCGGGACGATTCCCGATCGCGGGCTCTACACGGTGAACCTCCCCGACAAGACGCGGCTCGGCGAGCTGGACGAGGAGTTCGTGCACGAGTCACGCGTGGGCGACGCGTTCCAGCTCGGCAGCTCCACCTGGCGCATCCGTTCCATAGAGCACGATCGCGTGGTGGTAGTGCCGGCGCCCGGCGCGCCGGCACGGATGCCCTTCTGGCATGGCGAGTTCATGGCGCGATCGAAGCACCTGTCGTCGCGCGTGGGCGCGCTGCGGCGTGAGCTGGACGATGCGCGCACGCTGGCGGACCTGGCGATGCTCCAGCAGGAGCATCACGCCGACGAGTCGACGACACGCTCGCTCGTGGAGTACGTGCAGGCGCAGCGCGCCATCACGCGCATCGTGCCCGACGACCGGCGGCTGGTGCTCGAGCACTTCCGCGACGAGGTGGGCTCGGTGCGCATGGTGCTGCACTCGCCGTTCGGCGGACGGGTGCACGCGCCGTGGGGAATGGCACTCGGCCGGCGCATGCGCGAGCGCCTCGGCGTGGAGGTGCAGGTGCAGACGACGGACGATGGCCTGATGCTGCGGCTCCCCGACCTGGGCGGCGCGCCGCCGACGGACGTCATCCGCTCGCTCACGGCGGAGGACGCGGAGCAGCTCGTCGTCGAGGAAGTAGGGCAGTCGTCGCTGTTCGGCGCGCGCTTCCGGATGAACGCGGCGCGAGCGCTGCTGCTGCCGCGCGGGAATCCGCGTCGCCGGATGCCGCTCTGGCTGCAGCGGCTCAAGGCGCTGGACCTGCTGCAGGCGGTGCGCGAGTACCCAAGCTTCCCGATCGTGGTGGAGACGTACCGCGACGTGCTGCAGGACGCGTTCGACATGGACGGACTGCGCAGCGTGCTGGGTGATATCGCCGCGGGCGAGATCACGATCCGGGTGGTGGAGACGGAGATCCCGTCGCCGTTCGCGGCGTCGCTGCAGTTCGGGTTCGTGATCGACCACATGTACGGCAAGGACGTGCCGCGCGCCGAGGAGCGCGCGGCGCTGCTGTCGCTGGATCGCGCGCTGCTGGATGAACTGATGGGCGGGCAGGGCGCCGACGAGCCGACGCTCGCCGTGCTGGAGGAGCTGCTCGCTCGGCGCCGCGGCACTGCCGTGGGACGACAGGCGCGCGATGCCGACGAGCTGGCGGTGCTGGTGGACCGCGCGGGAGACGTGACGCGCGAAGAGCTCGAGGCGCGAGTCGCTCCGTCAAGCGAGTGGCGAAAGGGGGAACCGATCGAAGCCTTGCTGGCGAGCGGGCGGATGCTCGCCGTCGAGCTGCCGACGTCGCACGGCAGCGAGCTCCGCTACCTGCTGGTGGACAACTACTCGCGCTACGCCGCGGCGTTCGAGTGGGACGACGCGATGCTCGTGATGGCGGGACCGGCGCTGGAGTCGACGCGAGCGACCGAGGTGGTGCCTGACGCGCTGCGCGGAGCGGCGCTGACACGTGGTGCCGCGCGACGTGAGGTGCTGCAGCGCTTCCTCGCGCTCGCCGGGCCGGTGAGCGTGGACGAGGTGCGTGAGCGCTACGACTTCAGCGCGTCGTGGGTGGAGCGTCGGCTCACGGAGTGGGAACGGAAGGGCGTGTTGGTGCGGGGCGTCTTCGGTGGCGACCGCGCGGTGGCGCGCTGGTGCTCACGTCGCCTGCTGGAGCAGGCGCGCCGTCGCGAGCTGGCGCAGGCGCGGAAGCAGATCGAGGCGGTGGGGCTCGATGCGTTCGCGCGATTCCTCCAGCGGTGGCAGCACCTGGTTCCGCAGGAGCGGCTGTCGGGCGCCGATGGGGCGGCAGCGGTGATGGGGCAGCTCTATGGCCTGGCGCGTCCGGCGGAGGGATGGGAGCGGGATTACCTGCCGAGCCGGGTGACGGGCTACGACGAGGGGCAGCTGACGGCGCTGGCGGCATCGGGGGAGCTGGTGTGGGCAGCGGTGCCGCGTGTTGACGAAGGCGCGGGCGACGGACAGCCACACCGGGCGATCGGGCGGATCCGCTTCTTCGAGCGGGGGACCGGCCGGCTTTGGCTGGGTGAGCCGACGGCGGAGGAAGGACTCAGCGAGCGGGCGCGCTCGGTGCTCGACGCGCTGCGCTCACATGGCGCGAGCTTCGTGGCAGATCTCCAGGCGGCCAGCGGGCTCGCCCAGCAGGGAGTGCGCGACGCGCTGCACGAGCTGGTGGCGGCGGGGCTCGTGACCAACGATACGGTGGGCGCGCTGCGCGACGTGCTGCGCTGGACGCCGGTATTCCCGGTGAAACGGCGCGAGGAACCCGACCCGGCGCGGTGGCTGCCGGCGGACTACGTGCCGAGTGGCCGGCCGATCGTGCAGCGGCGGGTGAACCCGCGTCGGCTGGCCAAGTGGCGTCGGCCGGACCTCGAGCCCACGGCGCGGTGGGGCGGTCGCTGGTCGCTCGTGTACACCCCGGGGACGCTAGGTCCTGCTGCTGATCCATCGGCGCTCGCCGAGCAGGTCGCGAGGCAATGGCTCAAGAGGTACGGTGTGGTGTCGCGGGAATGGTGGAAGCGCGAGCGACCCGCGATCGGCTGGCGGGAGATCTACCAGGAGCTCAAGCGACTCGAATTCCGAGGCGAGGTGAGGCGTGGGTACTTTGTGGCTGGCCTTACCGGAGCGCAGTTCGCGCTGCCGGAGGCGGTGGAGATGCTGCGCGCGCCGGTAGTGGAGAATGCCGAGCCGGTGGTGATGGCCGTGGGGGATCCGGCTAACGTGTACGCGTTGCCGACGGCTCCGGGGGTGGCGGCCGATCCCCTGGCCAAGCCGCGTGGGGCGGCGGCGTTGCTGGTGACGCTCGCCGGCCGGGTAGTGCTGGTGGCGGAGGGGCGGGGGACGAAGCTCCGGGTGGGGGCGGATGCGACGCCCGCCGAGGTGACGGCAGCGGCCAGGACGCTGGCGGAGCGACTGGTGGCGAGGCAGCGACGCGGGCGCCGGCGCGACGTAGTGGTGGAGACGGTGGACGGGGAGCGGGCAGCGGGGTCGAAGTGGGCGGACGCGCTGCGGGAGGCCGGGTTCAAGGGGATGGGGACCGGGCTTCGGTATTACGCTGGGGTCTGACGCGACATGACGGCGATGATATAAATTGATATTCATATCACACGACGGGATGCCCAGTGAGCGTTTCCGAGCACGGTGACCCCGGGGTAACGGTCCTCGTGGTGGACGACGAGCCGCAGATCCGGCGCGTCGTCCGCAATGCGCTCGAGGGGATTGCCGGCCGCGTGCTGGAGGCGTCCTCGGCCCGCGAGGGGCTCGACCTGGCGGCGTCGGCGATGCCGTCGCTCGTCATCCTCGACCTCAGTCTCCCCGACCTGGATGGCCTCGAGGTCTGTCGGGATCTGCGCGCCTTCTCGTCGGTGCCGTTGATCGTGCTGTCGGCGCGTCACGCAGAACAGGACAAGGCGGCGTTGCTCGATGCGGGCGCCGATGACTACGTCACCAAGCCATTCAGCACCCTCGAGCTGCAGGCCCGGGTGCGGGCGCAGCTCCGGCGCGGGGAGCGAGCGCCGACGGCGAACGACCGCATCGTCATCGGCTCGCTCGAGATCGACCTGTCGCGTCGCCTGGTGCGGCGGAGAGGCGAGGAGGTGCACCTGACGCCCACCGAGTGGGCGCTGCTGCGCGCGTTCGTGGCGAACCGGGGCCGCACGCTCACGCATCAGCAGCTCTTCCACGCCACGTGGGGACGCGCCGAGGGCGATGCGCAGCAGTACCTGCGCGTGTACGTGAGTCAGCTGCGGCGAAAGCTGGAGGAGGACCCCGTGCGGCCGACGCTGATCCGGACCGATCCCGCGGTCGGGTACCGGTTCGATCCGGAGTCGTGAGTGCGTCATGGACGAACCATGAGCGAGCCATGAGCGCAACGGGGTGGCCGCGCACGCGGGTACGGTTGGCCTGGCTGCTCGTGCTCGTCGCCACGGCGGGGCTGTTGCTGCCGTTGCGGGGGCGGCTCGACAAGGCGCACGTGGCGCTCCTCTTCCTGCTCGTCGTGCTGGGTGGGAGCGCGTATGGTGGGCGCCTGCTGGGGGTGATGCTGAGCGGCGCCGCCTTCCTGCTGTTCGACCTCGTCTTCCTGCCGCCGTACTACCAGCTGCGAGTGGCCGATCCGTTCGACTGGCTGGTGCTGATCGCGTTCCTCGTCACGGGGATCGTGGCGGCGCAGTTGCTGGAGCGACAGCGGCGCGAGGCGGAGGTGGCGCGGCAACGGGCCGCGGAGATCGATCGTCTCGCGACACTCGGCGCCGAGACGCTGAACGCCCCGCGTCCCGACGATGCGCTGCACGCGATCACCGCCGTGATCGCACAGGCGATGCAGGTGGAGCGCTGCGACATCGATATCGCCAGCGAAGAGGACGCAAGCGCCACGATGGCGGCGAGCGCGCAGGGGAGCGTTGGGTCACCGCTGCCGACGCGCGAGATGCGCCTGCCGCTCGAGGTGCGAGGACGGCGAGTGGGTACCCTGCTGCTGGGATCCCGCCGGCCATTCCTGCTCTCGCGCGACCAGGAGCGCGTACTGGCGGCATTGGCCTACTACGCCGCGCTGGGCGTGGAGCGCATCCGGCTCGGCCGGACGGAAGAGCAGGCCGAGGCACTCCGTCGCGCGGACCGGGTGAAGGACGCGCTCATCGCGTCGGTATCGCACGACCTGCGTACCCCGTTGACGACCATCAAGGGGATCGCCGACGAGATCGGGCGCGGCGGCGACCCAACACGCGCGTTCGTGATCGAGGAGGAAGCCGATCGACTGAGTGCGCTCGTCGACGACCTGCTCGACCTGTCACAGCTGTCGGCCGGCCAGATGAAGGTGACGCCCGCGCTCAACACGGTGGACGACGTGATCGGTGCCGCGCTCCAGCGGGTGGAGAGTGCGCTCGGCGACCGCGCGGTCGAGGTGTCACTCGGCGCAGATTGGCCGCTCCTCGTGGGCCGATTCGACCTCGCGCACACGACGCGCATCCTGGCGAACCTGCTGGAGAATGCGGCGCGGTACACAGCGCCTTCCACGCCGATCACGCTTCGCGCGTGGCGGGATGAGCCCTGGCTGTGCATCGCCGTGGAGGACGCGGGCGGTGGCATCGCGCCAGAGGATCGCGCGCGTGTGTTCGAGCCCTTCGTGCGGGGCGCAGGTGTGGAGCGCAACTCGCGCGGCACCGGCCTCGGTCTCTCCATCGCGCGGCAGCTGGCGGAGGTGCAGGGCGGCCGCCTCGACTACGAGCCCGATGCGTCCGTGGCAAGCCGTTTCGTGCTGCGTCTCCCCGCGGGCGAGAGCGCATCGGCGCTACCGGTCGGAGACCGCCACAAATCCTTGTGAAATCCTTGTGATGGTCCGCTGAATCCTTGTGCGGTCCTTGTGGAGTGTGTCGTACCGTGAAGACACGCGGTTGACTCCCCTTCACCCCAAGGACACGCATGCCGTCGACGTATCGCCGGCTCAAGCAAATCCTGTTCGGACGGCCCCTGCCGAGCGAGCGACTGGAGCACGAGCGCCTGAACAAGAAGACGGCGCTGGCGGTGCTCTCCTCGGATGCCGTGTCGTCCGTCGCCTACGCCACCGACCAGATCCTGTTCGTGCTGGGCGGCGCGATCGGCATGGCCGCCGTCAACTACGTACTTCCGATCTCGGCGGTCATCGTCGGACTGCTCGTACTGGTGGGGTTGTCGTATCGCCAGACGGTGTTCGCCTACCCGAACGGCGGCGGATCGTACACGGTGGCGCGCGAGAACCTCGGCACCATGCCCGGGCTCACGGCGGCCGCGGCCCTGCTCACCGACTACATCCTCACGGTGGCCGTTTCCATCGCCGGTGGTGTCGCGGCGATCACCTCGGCATACCCGGCACTCGCGCCGCACACCGTGCAGATCTGTGCGCTGTCCATCGTGGTGCTGACGACGGTGAACCTGCGCGGCGTGCGCGAATCGGGGTTGGCATTCTCGGTGCCGACGTATGCGTTCATCGCGATGATGCTGGCGCTGCTGGGCACGGGCGCGTGGCGTTACGTGACCGGTCACGAGCTGGCACCGCTCGTCGGCACGCTCAAGCTGGACGCCGTTTCGGCGCGACACCGCGATCCGCTCTCGCCGATGACGAGCCTCGCGCTCGGCTACCTCCTGCTGCGCGGCTTCGCCGAGGGGTGCGCGGCGATGACGGGCACGGAGGCGATCTCCAACGGCGTGCTGGCGTTCAAGGCGCCGGCGTCGAGGAACGCCGCGACGACGCTCGGCTGGATGGTGGCCATCCTCGCCACGTTCTTTCTCGGCGTGTCGTTCCTCGCGCAGCACTACCACGTGATGCCGACGGCGCAGCAGACGGTCTTGTCCACGCTCGGGCATCACGTGTTCGGCGGGGGGCTGCCCTACTACGCGCTGCAGTACACCACGTTCGCCATCCTGGTGCTGGCGGCGAACACGGCCTTCGCCGATTTCCCACGGCTCTCCGGCATCCTCGCGCGCGACGGTTACATGCCGCGGCAACTCGCGGCGCGGGGCGACCGGCTCGCCTTCTCCAACGGGATCATCGCGCTGGCGGCAATGGCGCTCCTGCTCGTGTGGCTGTTCCGCGGCGACACGAATTCACTCGTGCCCCTGTACGCGATCGGCGTGTTCGTCTGCTTTACCCTCTCGCAGGCGGGGATGGTGATGCACTGGCGTTCGACGCGAGGCGACGGCTGGCAATGGAAGGCCACACTGAACGGCGTCGGTGCCGTGGCGACGGCGCTCGTCTCGCTGATCCAGGTGGTGACCAAGTTCACGTCCGGTGGCTGGATCGTGGTGGCGATCATCCCGCTGATCATCC
>DASTGQ010000093.1:0-3834 GCA_035718985.1 Gemmatimonadaceae bacterium | reverse complement strand
CAGGTGGGAGCCGATCCATGGTGCCTCCTGAAACGTCGGAGCAGGCTGGCCGGAACGACTCAGGCGCGCTACGCGACGTCGCGACAGGGCGCCAAGGGGGCGTCGAGGCCGGCGCCCTCCAGCACCTTACAATCTAGTGCCCCGGAGTTGGGTGTGCCGAGGTCGGTACGGCCAGGGGCTTCGTCGTCTCGGCAACGCCGGTAGCCGGCGCAACGTCGAGGTCCTCACGCGCGTCACGGACGCCGCGGGCTCCGCCGGCTAGATTCCGGCCGTGGGTGCCCTCGTCTTCGCCGGGACTGCCGGCTGGTCGCTGCCTCGCGCCGAGCAGCCGCGCTTTCCCGGCGTCGGCACGCACCTGGAGCGCTACGCCCGCGTGCTCCGCGGTACCGAGATCAACGCGAGCTTCTACCGATCCCTTCGCCCGGCGCTCTACGCCAGGTGGGCGGCCGCAGTCCCCAGCGACTTTCGCTTCTCCGTCAAGGTGCCCAGGTCGGTGACGCACGAGCGCCGGCTGCTCGACTGCGAGGAGCCCCTCGCCGCCTTCCTGGACGAAGTGTCCGCGTTGGGCGACAAACTGGGCCCCCTGCTCGTGCAGCTCCCGCCCAGCCTCGAGTACGATGCGTCCCTCGCCGGCGCGTTCTTCGCGGTGCTGCGCGCGCTGCACGACGGGCCCGTCGCGCTCGAGCCCAGGCACGCCACCTGGTTCACGGCAGACGCCGCCGGCCAGCTGGCGGAGTACGCCGTCGCCCGCGTGGCCGCGGATCCGGCACGAGTCCCGGAGGCTGCGGTGCCCGGCGGCGCGCATTATCTCGCGTACTTCCGGCTGCACGGCTCCCCGCGCGTGTACTGGTCGCGCTACGACGACACGTGGCTCGACGCACTGGCCGGGCAGGTGGCGGAGGCGACGCGTGGCGCGGACGAGGTCTGGTGCATCTTCGACAACACGGCGAGCGGTGCGGCGCTGCCGAATGCGCTCGACCTGCTCGAACGGTTGTCGTCGCCTGACGGGCAGGACACCTGAGGCCTGCGGGGGGGAGTGGCGCTCATCGGCAGGTCGTCACCCACTGCGCGGGACATCCCTGACGGTAGCCCGGGGGACGCCTGACTGTCTGGACCGCGGATTCGAGCAGAATTCCTCTTCGGTTCTACTCGCACCCGCCCCGGACATCGGTCATGGCCATTCCCGCTGCCTCATCCACGCTCTCGCCGGTCATGCAGGAGGGAATGGGATCCGGCATTTCCGCTTCTGCGTTGCACTCCCCCATCGGGTCGCTCGACCCCATCCTGAAGCCGCAGCGCATCGCCGTCGTCGGTGCGTCGAGAACGCCGAACACGATCGGGCACCGCATCGTCTCCAACCTGGTGCGGTGCGGTTTCTCGGGCGCCGTCTATCCGGTGAACCCCAGGGCCGTCGCCGTGCATGCGCTCCCCGCCTGGCCGAGCATCCTCGAACTGCCGCACACGCCGGACGTCGCCATCATCTCCGTGCCCAAGGAGCGCGTGCTCGAGGTGGCCGAGGAGTCGGGGCGACGCGGCGTGAGGGCGCTCGTGGTGGTGTCCGCGGGATTCCGGGAGATTGGCGGCGAGGGGATCGAGCGCGAGCGTGCGCTCGTCGCGATCGCACGGCGCCACGGGATGCGCCTCGTCGGTCCCAACTGCATGGGGATGATCAACACCGACCCGGCGATCAGCATGAACGCAACGTTCGCCAGCCCGATGCCTCCATTCGGGAGAGCCGCGTTCGTCTCGCAGTCCGGCGCGCTGGGGGTGAGCGTGCTGGATTACGCCACGGAGTTCGGCATCGGCATCGCGCAGTTCGTCTCGATGGGCAACAAGCCGGACGTCAGCGGCAACGACCTGCTGCTGCAATGGGAGCACGACCCGCAGATCGGCGTGATCCTCATGTACGTCGAGAACTTCGGCAACCCGCGCCGGTTCCTCGAGGTCGCGTCGCGCATCACGCGGAAGAAGCCGATCATCGTCGTGAAGGCGGGACGGTCGGCGGTCGGCGCACGTGCGGCGTCGAGCCACACCGGCGCGCTGGCGGCGAGCGAGAGTGCAGTGGATGCGCTGGTGCAGCAGGCGGGCGTACTGCGCGCGGGCTCCATCGAGGAGCTGTTCGACATGGCGATGGCGTTCAGCGTGCTCCGGCCTCCGCGCTCGCGACGCACGGCGGTGGTCGGGAATTCGGGTGGACCCGGCGTGCTGGCCGCCGACGCCCTCGAGGAACGCGGCCTCGACCTCGTGGAGTTCACGCCCGCCACGGTCGGGCGCCTCCAGCCGCTTTTCCCAGCGGAAGCGTCGATCCGCAACCCGCTCGACATGATCGCGTCGGCAAATCCCGCCGGCTACCGGATCGCGCTCGACGCGGTGCTCGCCGATGATCGCGTGGACGCCGCCGTCGCCATCTTCACCCCGCCGCTGGGCGTGGATTCCTCGGAAGTGGCGAACGCGATCGGGTCGGTGGCGCAGGCGCACCCTGACAAACCGGTGCTCGCCGTACTCATGGGCCGCGAGCGGCTACCCGAGGCGAGGCGCGAGCTGCAGCGGGCGGGAGTGCCGGCGTACATCTTCCCCGAATCCGCTGCCCGCGCACTCGGCGCGCTCGCGCGCTACGGCGAGATGAGCGCGCGCCGCGGCGTAACATCGGCGCTGCCCGCCCTGCCTCCCGCGGCGCGGAGACGCACCGATGAGATCATCGCCCGCGCGCGCCGCGAGCGGCGACTCAAGCTCACCGAGCGGGACGCGTTCGCGGTCATCGAGGCATACGGCGTCCCGATCATCGAGTCGGCGGTCGCTGCCTCGGCCGACGACGCGGTACGCGCGGCCGAGTCGATCGGATACCCGGTGGCGCTCAAGGTCGTGTCGCAGCGGGTCGTCCACAAATCCGACGTCGGAGGCGTTCGCCTGGGCATCCACGACGCCACGGACGTGCGAGCGGCCTACGCGAGCATCCTCACGCGCGTGCGTGACGCCGTGCCCGGCGCGCGAATCGACGGGGTCCTCGTGCAGCGACAGTCGGAGGCCGGCCGCGAGCTCATCGTGGGAGTGACTCGTTCGGCGGGCTTCGGGGGCATGGTGATGGTGGGGCTGGGCGGCACGTACGTCGAAGTGCTCCGCGACGTCGCGTTCCGCATCGCGCCGATCGGCATGGAGGACGCGCGCGAGATGCTGCTCTCGCTGCGCGGTGCCGCGATACTTGGCGCGGTGCGGGGCCAGGCCGCCGTGCCGATCGAGCGCATCCAGGACATCCTGGTGCGCGTCTCCATGATCGCCTCCGGACATCCGGACATTGCGGAACTGGACATCAATCCGCTGACGGTCGGGCCTGAAGGTGGAATCGCGCTCGATGCACGGGTCATGCTCACTGCAGAGGAGTGAAGGGCCGGCTCAACGGGCTGCGACGGCGCGCAGCGCGCGCCTCAGGCGTTCACTCCGTGACTGCGCTTCAGTGCGCGCCGCCGGCCGCACCTGTCGCGCGCACGACGTCCCCGACCAGCACCGCCGCCGGGTAGTACACCTCCTCCTCCGTCTTCGCGTGCAGGGCGAGTTGCTCCGCGAGACGCGTGACCCGGGCGTTTCGGGCAGCGCGCGCCTCGGTGAGGAGCTTCAGCGTGGCGGCACGGATGGCGCGGTGCTCCTCGAGCATGCGTGGAAGCTCGGCGCGCAGCGAATCGGTCATGGGCAGCACGTTTCTCATCCCGGGGTCATGCTCACCACGCGCCAGCGGTGCGAGCAGGCCGAGCGGCGGCAGCGCGATCTGCTCCTCGCGCACGAAGTGCGGATGCAGTACGGCGGCGAGAGCGCGCGCCGCGGCTCCGACGCGTCCGGGCG
>DASTGQ010000092.1:0-2019 GCA_035718985.1 Gemmatimonadaceae bacterium | reverse complement strand
CGCCGTGGTGGCGCCGATGCCGAGTCCGAGCGTGACGATCACGGCGAGCGCGAAGCCCCTGGCGCGCATCAGGCTTCGGACGGCGTACCGCAGGTCGGCGAGGAACATGGGGTGTCCTTCGGGGAGGTGGACAGGTCAGTGGCCCGGGGAGCGGGCCGGCAGCAAGGCTGAGCTCTGCCCATACGACGAACGAGGGCGGGAAGAATCGACACGGCCGGGATCGGTCACGCCAGAGGGGGACGAGGCCCGGCTCGATGGCTGGCTCGAGAGAAGTGGCGGCGCTGGATATTTCTGTACCTTCCGTGCGAGACTACCGCGGAATGGTCTGGTTTCCAGCCGTACCTCTGATTCGAGCCTGATGCGTCCCCTCCTTTTCTCGATCAACGTCACCCTCGACGCCTGTGTCGATCACCGCGTGGTCGTCCCCGATGAAGCCATGCATCGGCACCACATGGAGAACATCCTCCAGTCCGATGCGCTCATCTTCGGGCGCGTGACGTACGAGATGATGGAGGCCGGGTGGCGGCACCCGGCGGCGCCGGGTGAGCGGCCCGAGTGGATGGAGCCCTTCGCGCGCGCGATCGACGTGAAGAAGAAGTACGTCGTGTCGAGCACGCTCCACCACGTGGACTGGAACGCGGAGCTGGTGCGCGGTGACCTCGCCACGGCCATCCGACAGCTCAAGTCGCAGCCGGGAAAGGGACTGCTCACGGGAGGCGTGACGCTCCCGCTGGCGCTGGCGGAGCTGGGATTGATCGACGAGTACGAGCTGGTCGTGCACACCAGGATTGCCGGCCACGGGCCCACGCTGTTCGCGGGGTTGTCGCGGTACATCGACCTGAAGCCAGTGAGCCGGGTGGAGCTCGACGCGGGCACGGTGGCGATGCGGTACGTGCCGAAGCGCACCTGACGCAGCGCCTCCGTCCGCTCGCGAGTCGCCGTAGTGGTCAAGTCGTTTCTCCGGTCGATGGTTGCACCCGCGAGCACTGGACATGCAAAAGATCCAGCGGCAAGATTCGCTGCCCACAATCCAGCAGCAGGGAGTATCCGGTCCCGATGAAGAACCTGTATCAACCCGCCGTCGTCAGCGAACTGCACCAGCGCTTCGCGACGCTGCGTCCGGACAGCCAGCCCCTCTGGGGCAAGATGACCGCCGCCCAGATGGCCGCGCACTGCGCCAGGACGATGGAATACGCGCTCGGCGAGTTCTCCCTCAAGCGTCATCCCATCGGCCGGCTCCTCGGCCGGCGCGTGCTGCGCTCGATGATCGTCGATGGCAAGCCGATGGAGCGCCACGCGCCCACCCACAAGACCGTGAAGGTGACCGACGCTCGCGAGCTGGAGCCCGAGCGCGCTCGGCTCGACCGCGCCATCGACCGCTTCGCGGGCGGCACGGCGGCATGCACGAAGGAGCCACACTTCTTCTTCGGCGCGATGACCCCGGAGGAGTGGGCGACGTTCTCGTACGTGCACCTCGACCACCACCTGCGGCAGTTCGGGGTGTAGCCGCTGCACCCGTTGTCCGACGATCTCCGACAGACGGCACGGCGGCCGCGGTGATATTCCCGACACCACCAACGCGGGCATTGCTCGCAGGGAGGTCGAGATGCTCACCGCAGACCAGCATTCTGCGTATCACGACGGCAGGTGGGCGCACGTGGTGCGCGGGCTCCTCGCCATCGCCGTCGGCGTCGTCATCTTCACGCGGCCAATTGCCTCCGTCGCCGCGCTCGCGCTCGTCATCGCCATGTGGGCGCTGTTCGACGGCGTCGTCAGCATCGTGCACGCGTTCGAGCTGCGCGGCCTCGCGCGGCACTGGTGGGGGACGCTGCTCGGCGGGATCATCAGCGTCGTCTTCGGCGTGCTGGCGTTCTACTACTATCCCTTCCTCTCGCTCAGCTTCGTCGTCGTGCTGACGTCGCTGTGGATGCTGACGGCGGGCATCGTCGCCGTGTACCTCGCCGTGCAGGAGCGGCGCTCGGGGATCCGCTGGGGGTGGACGATGGCGTTCGGCGTCGT
>DASTGQ010000091.1:0-10381 GCA_035718985.1 Gemmatimonadaceae bacterium | reverse complement strand
GAGCTCGCCGCGATGGGGGTGCCGATGGTGATCCATCCGGCGTGCGAGGCTGCATTGCGCGCTCCCGAGTGGATCGGGCACTATCGCCGCCTCGTATGGGGCGTGCCGCGCGCACTCACCGGTGCGATCCGCACGTTCGATCCGGCGCCACTGGCGGTGCTCTCCCTGCCCGGCCACACCGAGGAGCACCTGGCAGTGTGGGACGAAGAGCGGCGCATCCTCGCCGGCGGTGACCTCTATCTCGGCGTGAAGGTGCGCGTGGCACACGACGGCGAGTCACCTCGGCAGCTCGTGACGAGCCTCCGCAGAGCAGTGGCACTCGAGCCGCGGCTCCTGCTCGACGCGCACCGTGGCGCCGTGCGCGATCCGGTGCCGCTCCTGCGCGCGAAGATCGACTGGATGGAGACGACGATCGGCGAGATCCGCGCGCTGCATGCACGCGGAGTCGGAGAGCGCGAGATCACGCGCCGCGTGCTCGGGCGCGAGGAGCTGGTCGGCGTGGTGAGCCGCGGCGAATACTCGAAGCGCGAGTACGTGCGGGCAGTGATCAGTGACAAATAGAAGCGGGGGGAACGGATTCAGCGGATGAACGGCACGGAAAGGGCCGGATTCTCTCCTCTGCGTTTACGCCTCCACGCGCCATGGAGGATTCCGAGGCCGTTCCAATCAATTCAGGAAACTTGGGGATGTAGGGGACAGCCTCGGCGCGCGGAACTGAGCCCAGACAAGGGACAGATCCCGCTTTTTCAGGCCGTTTATCCGGCCTTTCCCGCTCCCCCGCTTTTACGGTTCACTGTTCACTCACCGGTGCATCGGCAGGGTGGCGTCGGTGCGTGACGGATCGTGCGGGGCGCCACCCGCCTGCGCGAACTCGCGGCGCAGCACAGCCATGTTCTCCTGGCGCCTGTCGAGCAGCCGCTTGAGCGGCCGCGGCTCATGCCGTGCGTGCGCGTACGCGGTGAGCAGCGGGAGCGCGACGGTAGAATCGAGGTAGCACACCACGGCGTCCGGCAGGCGATCGGGATCGATCTTGCCCCAGCTCACCGCTTCGGCCGGCGTGGCGCCGGAGAGTCCGCCCGTGTCGGGGCGCGCGTCGGTGATCTGGAGGAAGTAGTCGTGCCCCTTCTCGTCGATGCCGAGCACTTCCTGGATCTGCGGTTCCGTCTGGAGCGCGAAGTTCTTCGGGCTGCCGCCGCCGCAGATGAGCACCGCGCTCTTCCCGTTGTTGCGCTTGGCGCCGAGCACGATGGACGCGGTCTCGTTGACGTCGGCGTTGGGGTCGATGACGCACTTGTTTCCTTCGAGGGCGAGGGCGGCGATGTTCATGCCGATGCTCGAGTCACCCGGCGACGACGTGTACACGGGTACGCCGCACTCGTACGCCACGCCGAGCAGCGAGCGGTTGCCGATGCGGAGCGCCTTCTCCCGCTCGCGGATGTACTTGCCGCACAGCGCGTGGAACTCGGCGCTGCTCATGGCGCGCTGGAACTCGGGTCCCTGGATGATCTTCCGGAAGAAGGCGTCCGTGCTGAGCAGGACGTCGTAGTCGAAGAAGATGTCGTAGATGCGGACGATCCCCTCCTCGCGCAGGACGGTATCCGACTCCTGCGCGTTGCCGCGGTGCATGGTGAGGCCCAGCCCGAAGTGCGCGTCGTGGTACAGGTTGGCGCCGGTGGAAATGATCCAGTCCACGAACCCCGACTCGATGAGCGGGATGAGCGCCGCCATGCCGAGCCCTGCCGGCGTGAGGGCGCCGGTGAGGGTGAGGCCGATGGTGACGTCCGGCTCCAGCATCTTCTTCGTGAAGAGCTGGCAGGCCTCGCGGAGGCGCGCGGCGTTGTAGGCGAGGAAGGTGCCGTCGATGAGGTCGGCGGCCGACTCGCTGCCGTCAATGCGTCGCGGTTCGATCCTGCCGCCGCGGAGGAACCGCGACGTCTCGTGCGCGGTGTGCTGGCGGCCCGCGCGCTCGCGCTCCTCGGCGGCGCGCTTCTGCTCGCTCTTGTTGCCCGCGGCCGACGCGCGCTGCTTCCCCGCGCTCCTGCTGCCGTCCTTGTCGTCCTTCTTCCTGCTCGCCATGGCGCTGTCGTCTGAGTGTGGGGGACGCTACTTCAGCCCGTTCGTCGCGTTGTAGGACTCGATGATGGCGTGCGCCGCTTCGGCGGGATCATCGGTGACCATGATGAGATCCATGTCGCCCGGGGAGATCTTGCGCTCGACGACGGCGCGCGACTGCAGCCAGCGGATGAGCCCTGCCCAGTAGTGGCGCCCGAAGAGGATGACGGGGAACTGGTAGAGCTTCCCTGTCTGGATGAGCGTGAGCGCCTCGAAGGTCTCGTCGAGCGTCCCGAAGCCGCCGGGAAAGATGATGAAGGCATTCGAGTATTTCACGAACATCGTCTTGCGGACGAAGAAGTACCGGAAGTTCACGAGCGTGTCGACGAACGGATTGGCTCCCTGCTCGAACGGCAGCTCGATGTTGCAGCCGATGGAGAGGCCACCGCCTTCCTTGGCGCCCTTGTTGGCGGCTTCCATGATCCCCGGGCCGGCGCCGGTGATGATGGTGAAACCCGCCTCGGCGAGGAGTCGCGACGTCTCCTGGGCCGCGAGGTACTGCGGGTCATCGGGCGCCGTGCGCGCCGAGCCGAAGACGGAGACGCCGCGCTGGATGTGGGCGAGGTTGTCGAACCCCTCGATGAATTCGCCCATGATGCGCATGACGCGCCACGTGTCGGTGCGCGTGAAGTCGCGCGAGCCGCGGCGGTCGGTGCCGGGAAGCGCGAGAAGCTTCTCGTCCTCGGTGATCGGCTGCACGAGGTCGCGGAGGTCGTCGTCCACCTTGCGCGTGGCACCGCTCGTACGGCGCTCCGTGCGCTGTGACGGCGGCACGCGGCCCGCCGCACGGTGTCCTTCTTCGGTGCGCTCCCTCAGAAAGTCCTGCGCCTCGGCCTGGGCGGCGGCCAGCCGTTCCGGATTGGCGCGCTTGCCGGTGGCGGTACGCGGAGCGCGTGACTTGACGACCTTGCGATCAGCCGGGTCGGCGACCCTGGCCTTGTCGTGCGTGGCGGTTTTCGAGCTCGAGCGTGTCGAGCGGCCTTTGCGAGTTGCCATGCGCTAGTGTAGCGGGATGGCGGCATCCCGCGCCAGCGATGAGCTGCCCTCGGCGCGGCTTCGCGTCAAAGGGTGCGGTCATGCCGGTACGAGGCGATCGAACTGCTGGCGGATGACGGCGTAGCACTCGCACGACGCGGCAGTCAGGCCTTCGCGGTCGAGCACCTCGATCATGCCTCGACTGTACCGAATGAGGCCTGCGCTCTGCAGCGCGCTCGCAGCCACGCTCACGCCGGCGCGACGAACGCCGAGCATGTCGGACAGGAACTCCTGCTTGAGGGAGAACCTGTCGGAATCGACTCGGTCGCGGGTGAGCAGCAGCCAGCGTGCGCAGCGCTGCTCGATCCCGTGAAGCCGGTTGCACGCAGCGCCCTGCGCGACCTGGCTGAGATAGGCCTGCACATAGCGGTTGACGAGGCGTCGGACTTCGCGCTCCCGATCCATGAGCGAGACGACCGCGGCGACCGGCGCCCGGAACGCGTAGCCGGGGAGCTGCGTGAAGACCCGACTCTCACTGGCGGTGGCATCCATGAGGGCCGGCAATCCGGCGACCCCTTCGTTGCCGATGGTGCCCACCTCCACGGTGCCGCCGTCCTGCATCTCGTTCACGACCGAGAAGATGTTGTCCTCGGGAAAATAGACGTGCGTCCATGGCGTGCCGGGGAGCGCGATGTCCTCACCGTTCGGGAGAGCAACCTGCTCGAGCTGCGGTCGAAGCTCCTCGAACAGCGGGGCGGGCAGCGCGTTGAGAAGCCGGTTGCGCGTCCGGCGGTGCGAGGCTCCCGGCAGCTCGGCGGGTGTGTCGGATGACGTTGACATGGCGCGGCACGGACGGCGTGGGCGCGACAAGGCGATCGCGCGTTGGTGAAGAATGTGAAGCCGCCTACATAGCCACTCACGTGCCACGGCGCTTGCCTGCGGCCCTTCTCCGCGCTTTTCTTCGCCCATGCAACTCGCGCCGGGCGCATGCCGGTAATCGTTCTCGTCGCCGACGGCGCACGGCCCGACACGCTCTCGGGCGATCTCGTGCGCTGGCCGGCGCTCGCGCGGCTGCGCGACGAAGGTGCGTTGCGCACCGTGACATCGGTCTTTCCCTCCGTCACCGGGCCGGCGTACCTCCCCTTCCTGCTCGGTCGCTTTCCCGCCGCCGTGGGCATCCCGGGATTGCGCTGGTACGATCGCTCGCGGCAATGCTGCGGCTGGCCCGACTACGCGCGAAGCTACGTCGGCTACGAGATGGGGCGCATCAACGGTGACCTCGACGCATCCGCTCCGACCATCTTCGAGCTCGTACCGCGGAGCGCGGCGGCGCTCAGCGTGGTCACGCGAGGGCTCGCGCGGGCCGACAGCCTGGCGGCGCTCACGCCGCGCTCGGCGCTGCGAGCAGCCGTCACGCATTTCCGCGGTCGTGCCGAGCGGTGGATCGACATCGACCGCGAAGTGGGCGAGTCGGTGCTGGCCCGCCTGCGTCACGACCGGCCCAACTACCTCTTTGCCGCCCTCACGGGAATCGACAAGGCTTCGCACGCGCGCGGACACGACTCTCCCCTGGCGCACGAGGCGCTGTCGGTGGTGGACGATCTCGTTGGTGACGTGCGTGAGGAAGCGGAGCGCGGCGGATGGTGGAGCGAGACGCACCTGTGGGTCGTGAGCGATCACGGGCACTCCCCCGTGCACTCGCACGACGACCTCGCGCGGGAGATCGCGCGCCTGGGCTATCGCACGGTGGCGCATCCCTGGTCGGCCGGCATCGCGCCCCAGGTCGCGGTGATGGTGAGCGGGAACGCGATGGCGCACCTGTATCTCGATCCCCGTCTGCGCGCGCGAGCCGGCTGGGCCCGGCTGGCGCCCCGCTGGGAGGCGCTCGCGTCGGCGCTGGTCGCGCTGCCGTCAGTGGACCTGATGATCCTCGCCGAGGGCGCAGCGCGCTGCGAAGTGCGGAGCGGGCGTGGCACGGCGACGGTGGAGCACTCGCGCGGGCGATACGCCTATCGTCGGGTGACCGGTGATCCGCTCGGGCTCGGTCGCGACGTCGAGGGCGACGCCGACGACACGTGGCAGGCGACGATCGAGAGCGACTACCCGGATGGCATCGTCCAGATCGCGGTGCTCGCCGGCGCCTCACGCTCGGGCGACGTGATCCTGAGCGCGACACCGGGCCACGATTTCCGCGCGCACTACGAGCCGATCCCGCACCGCAGCGCGCATGGCGCATTGCACCGCGATCACATGCTCGTGCCACTGCTGATGAATCGTGCCCCGCGCGGCGTGCCCCGCCGCACGAGCGACGTGTTCCCCAGCACGCTGGCCGCACTGGGAGTCACGCCCCCAACGATCATGGACGGTCGTTCGTTTCTCTAGGACGGCAGAATCCTGACACGCAAGGAGCACGTGCGGGATGACGGCCGACCATTGCGGGTAGCGATCACCGCGCCGTAGCGTTGCCGGGCTTCGACTCACTCCTTCCGGGTGTCGCGCATGCGTCCATCTCTCGTTCTCGCCGTCGTGCTGACCACCGCCGCCGCGATGCCAGCGGCCGCGCAGTTTCCGCCGGACCATCCGAAGAACCTCAAGGTCCTTCCGATGGACATCCCGGTGCGAGCGCTGCTCGATACGATGCGGAACGTCGCTGGCGCCCTCGGCGTGCGATGCAACTTCTGCCACGTGGGCAAGGAGGGCGAGCCGCTCACGACCTACGACTTCGCCGCCGACGACAAGCCGGAGAAGGTGAAGGCGCGCGTGATGATGCGGATGGTGAAGGCGATCGACGGAGAGTACCTCACCCAGCTTCCGTCGCGCACCCAGCCGGCGGTGGTGGTGACGTGCATGACGTGCCACCGCGGGGTGAGCATCCCGCGGCCGCTGGACCAGGTGATCCTCACGGCCTACGACTCCGCGGGGGTGGACAGCGCGGAAGCCCTTTACGCCGCGCTGCGCGAGCGCTACTACGGGCGCGCGAGCTACGACTTCAGCGACGCGGCGCTCGCCGCCGTCTCGCAGTCGCTCGTATCGCGGGGCAAGGCGGCGGATGCCGTGCGGTTCAGCATGCTCAACACCAGGGTGTCGCCCAACTCGGGGCTCGCCTTCCGCCAGGCGGCGGAGGCCCAGCTCGCGGCCGGCGACACGACGGCAGCGGTGGCGAGCCTGCAGCACGCGCTGGCCATCAACCCGAACGACCAGCAGGCGAAGCGCACGCTCGATCGGCTGAAGAAGACGCCCTGATGGCCCGATACGCGGGCGTCCTGACCTCCCGCCATTAATCGTCCTCGCGGACGAGGAATCCCTCGCGCGCGAGCCGGGCCACCACGGCATCCATGTGCTCCCGGCCGCGCGTCTCGAGGACCATCGCGATGCGCACGTCGCGCACGCTGATGTCGGCAAAGGCGCGGCTGTGCGCCACGTCCAGCACGTTCGCGCCCTCCTCGGCGACGATTTCCGTGAGCCGGGCGAGGTGTCCGGGCCGGTCGCGCACCGTGACCGCCAGCCGCGCGAGCCGGCCGTCGGCGACGAGCCCGCGATCCACGATGCGCTCCACGAGGTTGACGTCGATGTTCCCGCCGCTGAGGATCATCACGACCACGTCGTCGGCGCGCAGCGGGAGCTGGCCGCTCAGCATCGCCGCGAGCGGGGTGGCGCCGGCGCCTTCGGCGAGCGTCTTCTGGTGTTCGAGCAGGAGATGCACGGCGCTCGCGATCTGTACCTCGTCCACGCTGACGATGTCATCCACGTACCGCTCGATGAGCGGGAAGGTGCGCTCGCCCACGCGCTTGACGGCGATGCCGTCGGCGATGGTGTCGGTGGATTCGACCTTCACCACGTGACCGGCGAGACGCGACGCCAGCGCCGACGGCGCGGCCGCCGCCTCCACGCCGAACACGCGCACGTCCGGTCGCTGCTCGCGTACGGCGAGGGCGATGCCCGAGATCAGGCCGCCGCCGCCGATGGGGACAGCGAGCGCGGTCATGGCCGGAATCTGCTCCAGCAGCTCGAGGCCGATCGTGCCCTGCCCCGCAATGACGCGCTCGTCGTCGTACGCATGGACCAGGGTCATCCCGCGCTCCCGCTCGATGCGCAGCGCCTCGTCCATGGACTCCGAGAGGGTGGCACCGTGGAAGTGCACCGTGGCACCGAAGCGGCGCGTGTTCGCCACCTTGATGAGCGGAGTCTCGGTGGGCATCACGACCTCCACCGGCACGCCGAGGCGGGCGCCGTGGTAGGCGACCGCCTGAGCGTGGTTCCCGGCGCTCGCCGTCACCACGCCCTTGGCGCGCTCGGCGGGTGTCAGGTCGAGGAGACGGTTGAGCGCACCGCGGTCCTTGAAGGAGCCGGTGCGCTGGCTGTTCTCCAGCTTGAGCCACGCTTCACAGGGCAGCCGGTCGCGCAGCGCGAGGGCGGGCACGACGGGCGTGAGCACCACGCCCTCGCGGATGCGCTGGCGCGCGGAGCGAATATCGGACAGAGTTGGCATGTGGCCGTGGTCAGGGGGTGGGAGCGATGGAGCGCGCCGACTCCGGAAGCATGACGCCCTCGAGGAAGAATGCCGACAGCTCGGCCCGCCCGCCGAGTCCGGACTTCTGGTACACGGCCACGGCGTGCTGGCGGACCGTGCGCTCGCTGCGTCCCGTCTGGTAGGCGATCACCTTGTGGCTGCTGCCCTTGAGCAGCGCGAGTGCGACCTCGCGCTCCGCCGGCGTGAGCCCCCATGCGGTGAAGCGCTCATCCATGGCGCGGCCAAGGCCGTCGAGCGCCTGGCGCGCGCTCGCGCGCCATGCATCGCGCTCGACGCGCTGCTCCTCGAGTTCCTGACGCGTCGCCACGAGCGAGCGGCGTGCGCGCCACCAGCCGCTCCACAGGGCGACGATGCTGAGGATGGCGCCGGCGATGAGCGCCACTTCATAGAAGACGTGCAGCGACCACCAGCTCTCCGGCGCATCGAGCCAGAGGTCCACGCCGCCGCCGATGACGGCGAGGAGGAGCACGGCCGCCAGCAGCCCGCGCAGCGCGCGTCCATCGCCGTCGAGATCACCGTCGAGCATCCGAACCTCCGTCATTCGCTGGACGACGGGCGCGTGCGGCCCCTCCGGCAAACGTCGTACTGCGTTCGAACATACGTCCAATGCGCTCCGCAGGGGCGAGCGGGCACCTTGCGGCCACACCTCCACAAGGAGCTCGCTCGTGTTGCCCAACCCATTGCATCCCGCCGTCGTGCACTTCCCGATCGTGCTGGCGTTCCTGCTTCCCCTGTTCGCCATCGGCGCACTGGTGGCCATCAGGAAGGGAGCGCGACCATGGCGCGCCTGGTCCCTTCCCCTCGCCGTCGGTGCCGCCCTTACGCTGAGCTCGTGGGTCGCCGTCGAGAGCGGTGAAGGCCAGGTCGAGCGCGTCGAGCGTGTCGTCGCCGAGCAGCCGATCGAGTCCCATGAGGAAGCCGCGGAGCTGTTCCTCACATTGTCTGCGGTGCTCCTGCTCGTCACGGCGACGGGACTGATGGGCGGTGTCGTCGGCCGCGCGGGACGCATCACGGCGATCGTGGGTGCGGTGGCGCTCGTCGTGGCCGCCGCGCAGGTGGGCCACAGCGGCGGACAGCTCGTGTATCGTCATGGCGCGGCGAGCGCGTACGCGCCGAACTCCGGCGCAGGGGCCAGCGTCTCCGAGCGTCCATCCGATCTCGGCCGAGCTCGGATTGCCGACGACGACCGGTAGGCGCGCGCCATGAGCATGCACCCGAAAAGCACCGAGGGCACGCCGACCGCCTGCAGCGGCTGCCCGCACGCGAGCGATCGCCGCGAGTTCCTGCGACATCTCGCGATCGTCGTGGCGGGCAGCCTCGCCGCGACGGGACTCGGCGCCACCGCCGCCCTCGCCGACCGCACGCGCTCCCTCGCGCCGCTGGCCGTGACGGGCAACCAGCGCCGCTACGGGCTGCCGCGCAGCGACGGCGTGGCCGTGGACAGCGACAGCGAGGTGATCCTCGCTCGCTGGCAGGGGCACGTCTACGCCTTTTCCCTTCGCTGCACGCATCGCGGCACGCGGCTCGTCTGGCATGCCGACGAGTCGCGGGTGTTCTGCCCGAAGCACAAGGCGCGCTTCCGACCGGACGGCGCGCACGACAGCGGCCGCATCACGCGGTCGCTCGACCGGTACGGCCTCCGCCTGGAGGGCGGGGCCGTGGTCGTCGAGCTGGACATGCTGTATCGGATCGACGAGGATCCGGCCGGCTGGACGGCAGCGGTGATGGCCGTCTAGTCCTCGACCTTCAGGTGGCCTTGCATGCCGAGCAGGGCGTGCGGGTCACACTGGAAGTAGTACTTGCCCGGCGCGAAGGTGACTGGCAGGTCGTAGGTCTGCCCCGGGAGCTGCAGCATGTCGCTCGCCGGGGGCAGGCCGGTCTTGCCGGGGTTGGAGTCAGGGAGGAAGTGCACATTGTGCACGCCGACGGCGAGCGTGTAGCGGATGACGTCACCCTTGTGCGCCTCGATCTCGTTCGGCTCGAAGCGGTTGCTCGTGCCGTCGGTGATGAGCTTCACGACGATGACCTTGCCGCCGGCCGCGGGGCTGCTCGAGGTGGCCGCGCCGGACGGGACGGACTCGTCGCTGGCCTTCTTCTCCCCGCCGGAGCAGGCCGCGATGATACCGACAAGCACCACTCCGGAGAGGAGGCCGATACGCTGCATCTTCATGGTGTTCACTGGGTCAGGTTGATGGGAGGGAAAGCGGCAGGCGTCAGAAGTCGCGCTTCCTGAACGCCCGCAGCCCGAGCGCCACCGGGAGCGTGACCCAGAAGGCCAGCGCGGTGGAGGCGATGGCGATGCCAAGGGCGCCGCCGAAGAACTGCCGGAACACGGCGCCCGTGTAACCCATGAGCGCCGAGACGTCGAACTGGAGGAGGAGGATCACCCGCGCGAGGTCCACGGGGTTGGCGAGCGTGAGGCCGAGCAGGGCGCGCTCGATGGGGTAGTCGGCGAACATCATCGCCAGCACGAGCACCACGCCGTCGTAGAGCACCGCGGCGGCGAGCCAGAGGGCAATCGCCGTCCCCATGCGGCGGAGCCGGTCGTCCACGAACGCGGCAACGACGAACGCCAGCGCGGTGAAGACGAACGTCAGCGCGGCGCCGGTCGCGAGCAGCACGCCGAGGGAGACGCGCAGCGCCGGCCCGCCCGCCCCGTGCAGCGCGAACGGGATGGCCACGCCGACGACGAATGCGGCGACGAGTGGTAGGGTCAGGCCGAGATAGAGCCCCGCGTACAGCTGGCGCCGCGTGACGGGCTGC
>DASTGQ010000090.1:0-2499 GCA_035718985.1 Gemmatimonadaceae bacterium | reverse complement strand
ACTGATGCGCGAATCCGATGCGCAGACCTGGCGCGCGGACCTGGCGCGCGGACTTGGCGCGCGGACCCTGACCCGCGTCTCACGGAGCGATGCGGGAGGGCGCGAGCGCCTGCGGACGAGGCGTCGCGCGTAGCAAGAGACACCGGCGCAGCCGGTGGCTCGCAGCGTGTAAGCGCGCAGCCGACGGAGCGGGTGTTCGCGCCCGACCCAGCCGAGGAGCCGGAAACGCGAGCGAGTCAGCGAGTCAGCGAGCGTGCGGGAGGGCGCTGGGCGCGTATATTCGGGGCCATGTCATCACTCGCGTCAGCCGTGCTCGTGCTCGGGATCTTCCTGCTCGGGGCCACGATCGGCGCCGTGGCCACCGCGCTTCTATATAGAAGCCTCCGCGCCGCCGCCGTCGGACGCGCGGTGGAGGAGCAGCTCCGGGCGTCGCACGAGAAGGACGCGGCGATGGAGCACATGCTCGCGCCCATCCGTGAAGGCCTCGCGAAGTACGATGCAAAGCTCGGCGAGATCGAGCGCGAGCGGACGAGGAGCTTCGCCACGCTCGCCGAACGGATGGAGGCGATGAGCGTGGCGAGCGACGTGCTGCGCGGCGAGACGGCCAACCTCTCGCGCGCGCTGCGCAGCTCCAACGTGCGCGGCGCGTGGGGTGAGCTGCAGCTGCGTCGCGCCGTGGAGCTGGCGGGGATGGTGGAGCGCTGCGACTTCAGCGTGCAGCACACCACCACCGACGGCGACGACGGACGACTCCGTCCCGACATGGTGGTGCACCTGCCGGGCGGGAAGTCCATCGTCGTCGATGCGAAGACGCCGGCGGCCGCGGTGCTCGAGGCGGTGAACTGCGAGGACGACGCGCTGCGTCGGCAGAAGTGCGCCGAACACGTGGTCGCCGTGCGGCGGCACATCGAGACGCTGAGCCGGAAGGCGTACTGGGAGCAGTTCGACCGCGCGCCGGAGTTTGTCGTCATGTTCCTGCCGAGCGAGGCGTTCTTCAGCACCGCCCTCGAGTTCGACCCGCCGTTGTTCGAGCACGCGTTCGAGCAGAAGGTGCTGATCGCCACGCCGACGACGCTCGTCGCGCTGCTCAAGGCGGTGGCGTTCGGGTGGCGGCAGGAGGCGGTCGCGCAGAACGCACAGGAGATCAGCGAGCTGGGACGCGAGCTGTACGACCGCATCCGCACCATGGGCGAGCACTTCGCCGATGTCGGCGATCACCTCGCGAAGTCGGTGCAGTCGTACAACCGCGCCGTCGGCTCGCTGGAGAAGCGCGTGCTGCCGCAGGCGCGGCGCTTCCAGACGCTCGGTGCGGCGGGCTCGAAGGACGTCGCACTGCTCGACGCGATCGAGGTGGCGCCGGTGCCGCTCTCGGCCGCCGAGCTGCGGGTGATGATGCCAGCGAGCGGGGAGATCGCGTGATCCCGATCCTGGCCGATTCAGTCGAGACGGCTGGCCACTCAGTCGAGACGGCTGGCCACTCAGTCGAAGGGGATACGGATCATACGGATACCAGCACTGATTAAACGGATCTGATCGTCTCGCCGAGTCTCGGCCCTGCGAGCCGAAAAAGTCATTTTCTTCTGGGACGGCCTCGGAAAGCGAGGTGGCGCATGGAGACCTCCGGCTCGCGGAGCGATCCGTCGAATCCGTAAAATCCGTATGATCCGTATCCCGTTCGACAGAGTGGCCAGCCCCGGACCAGTCCTTCACCCAATCCAGAAGCGAGCCATGCCCACCTACGCCATTCCACTCGCGGAGTTCGACCAGGAGATGTCCACGACGCGCCGGCTGCTGGAGCGGGTGCCGGACGACAAGGGAGGCTGGAAGCCGCACCCGAAGTCGTTCCCACTCGGCCATCTCGCGCAGCTCGTGGCGCGGATGCCGGACTGGATCGCACGTACGCTGCGCGGCTCGTCCATCGACCTCGCCAGCGGGCCGCGCTACAGCCTCGAGAAGACGTCCACGCTGCTCGACGAGTTCGATCACAACGTGAGTGCGGCGCGTGCGGCGCTCGCCGAGGTCACCGACGCGGCGCTGAACGAGCCGTGGTCGCTGACGATGGGCGACAAGGTGATGTTCACCGCGCCGCGTGGACCGATCACGCGACAGACTCTCAGTCACCTCGTACACCATCGCGGGCAGCTCACGGTCTACCTGCGCGAGCTCGATGTACCCATTCCCTCCATCTACGGGCCGACGGCCGACGAAGGGTGGCAGCCATGAGACGACTCGTCATCGCGCTGGTGCTCGGCGCCGCGACTGCCGCGCACGCGCAGTCGGTGCAGTATCGCAGCCCCGCCGGCGTGACGTACCGCTCGCAGGCGGATACGGGACCGGTCGCGCGCGCGCAGCGCGACCTCGCCGCTCACCCGCGTGACATGCAGAAGTACATCGCGCTCGGCACGGCGCAGGCGGGCGCGCGACAGATGCAGGAGGCGGTGCAGACGTTCACGCGCGCGCTCGCCATCTGGCCGGACAGCGCGATTCTCTGGCGGTGGC